>NZ_CP037940.1:2416520-2718585 GCF_004358325.1 Periweissella cryptocerci
TACTTGTTGTCGAAGACTTTTTACCCGTTCCTGGAGTGCTTGAGGCATTGCGCGAAATCAAGGATCAAACTGAAGTGACGGCATTACGCAAATCAACGGCAATTTCAGTGGCGGCATTCAACCAGTTGTTGCCAAAGTTACATGTTGGCATGACTGAAAAAGAGGTCGCTAATGAATTAGATTATTTGGCGCGGAAGCTAGGTGCGCAAAAAGCTTCATTCGATACGATTGTTGCAAGTGGTTGGCGTGGGGCATTACCCCACGGTTTAGCAACTGATAAAGTAATTGAGACTGGTGAATTAGTGACGATAGACTTTGGCTACTATGTTGATGGCTATACTTCTGACATTACACGAACGATTGCTTTTGGTGAAGTTAGTGATGAACTAAAACATATCTATCAGACCGTTTTAACTGCGCAAAAGCGGATTATTGCGGAAGTGTTCAATGGTGTGGCTTCAAGTGAACTTGACCGAGTTGGCCGTGAATATATTACGGCACAAGGTTATGGAAAAGAATTCAATCATGGTACGGGGCACGGAATTGGTTTAGACATACATGAGGGACCAAACATTTCCCGGAGCCTGGATGATGAAATGGTTACCAATAATTTGTTGACGATTGAACCAGGAATTTACGTTGCTGGTTTGGGGGGCGTCCGGATTGAAGACGATGTGTTAGTGACACCTGCAGGTTATGAAAACTTAACCAGTGGAATTACGACAGACTTAATTGTGATTGATGATTAAATGAAAAGGGTGGCTTTATTTTGTCTGACGTGGGATGGAATAAAATTTGCTGGCACTCCGTTAGTTAGGATAATTCTCAGATTAGTGAAAAACAGTCGTAGAGGAGCAGATTCAATCAAATTAGTTATCACTGATTTTGTGATGTGCTCAAACTTAGTGCCTGAGGTATATTTCATGGTACGCGAGTATTCTTAAACAAAAGTACAGAAACGACAATCCCACGCTAGAATAAATAGAAACGAAAGGGAAGTGGTATTACGATACTCACCTCCCTTTTTTGCTTCCCAAAATTCATTAAACATGCGCAGATAATATTGCTGCCGGCGCGATGGCTTTGGCGCGTGATACGGAACCCGTTAAATGTGCAAATTAGGTAGTAATTAAGGTATAATGAGAGAATACAAAAAATATTAAGGTAGTCGCCTGCTATCAAAGATCGGGCGACTATCTTACCGAAAGCCAAGGTGAAAAATATGCCAAAACAAAAAGATTGGACTGCTGAAGACGTCCATAATGCAATTTCTGAATATATGAATCCAGAACACGTTGCCTTCGTTGATAAGGCATATCAGTATGCTGCTGATTTACACAAGGATCAAGTACGTAAGTCAGGTGAACCATACATCATTCACCCCATCCAAGTTGCCGCAATTTTAGCGCAGTTACATATGGATCCAGAAACGATTGTGGCTGGTTACTTGCACGATGTGGTTGAAGATACGGATGCAACCCTCGAAGATTTGGAAAATGAATTTGGTGCCACTGTCGCTTTAATTGTGGACGGAGTTACCAAGTTAGGGAAAATTGAATATAAGAGTAGCCAAGAACAATTGGCTGAAAACCACCGGAAATTATTACTTGCCATGTCTAAGGATATTCGGGTAATTATTGTGAAGTTGGCTGACCGTTTGCACAATATGCGGACATTGCAACATTTACGGGAAGAAAAACAACGGCGAATTGCTTCAGAAACTTTAGAAATCTATGCGCCATTAGCTGACCGTTTAGGTATTAGCACAATTAAATGGGAGTTAGAAGATACTTCATTACGTTATTTGAACCCGGAACAATATCACCGAATTGCCCACTTGATGGATAGTCGGCGGGATGAGCGGTTAGCATATATTAACGCGGCCATTGGTGAAATTCAAAAAGCGACTGATGAGTTTGGTTATAAGAATGTTAAAATTTACGGTCGTCCAAAACACATCTATTCGGTTTACCGGAAGATGGTTGATAAGAAAAAGCAATTTGATGAAATCTATGATTTATTAGCCATCCGGATTGAAGTTAATACGATTGCGGAAACGTATGCGGTACTTGGCGTTATTCACTCAAAGTGGACACCAATTCCTGGACGCTTTAAGGACTATATTGCGCTACCAAAAGCGAACGGTTATCAAAGTTTGCACACGACAGTAGTTGGGCCTCAAGGGAAACGATTAGAAATTCAAATTCGGACCCATGAAATGCACCGCGTGGCTGAATTTGGGGTTGCCGCTCACTGGGCTTATAAAGAAGGTAATTTTTCTGGTGCTGATGTTGCTAATAATGATCAAAAGAAATTAAATATGATTCAAGGTATCCTGGAAATTCAGAAAGAATCAAAAGACGCTGATGATTTCATGGATTCAGTGAAAGGTGATTTATTCTCTGATCGGGTTTATGCATTTACACCAAAAGGTGATGTATATGAATTACCAAAGGGTGCCGGTCCATTAGATATGGCCTACATTATTCACACCGAAGTTGGTAATAAAACTACTGGTGCGAAGGTGAACGGGAAAATTGTTCCCTTGGATTCCGAACTTAAAACCGGGGATATTGTCGAAATTATTACTAGTAATTTAGCGCGTCCTAGTCGAGATTGGTTTAACTTAGTTTCAACGCGGCGGGCACGTAATAAGATTAAGCAATACTTCCGTAAGCAAGATCGTGAAGAAAACGTCGAAGCCGGACAAGCTTTGATGGTACGTTTCTTACAAGAAGAAGGTTTTAACCCTGATGAGATCTTAACGGATGCTAACGAAGAACGCGCATTAGAAAAGCTTCATGTGATGAGTATTGAAGATATGTTTGCTTCACTTGGGTATGGTGATTTATCACCACAAGGTGTGGCGAATAAGTTGACGGAGACTAAACGGGCTGAAATTGAAGCTGAGCGAATTAAGCAACAAGAACGTGAACTACTTGAAGAACACAAGGAAATGGAAGTCGGCAAAGGCAAATTAACTGCTAAGCATCAAACTAAGTCGTCTTCAGAAGGTGTTGTGATTCAGGGGGTAGACGGTCTGCTAGTTCGCTTAAGTCACTGTTGTACGCCAATTCCTGGTGATGATATTGTCGGTTATATCACTAAGGGACGTGGCGTCTCAGTCCACCGGGTAGATTGTCCTAACGTCAAATCTGCTGAAAACCAAGGCCAACGCCTGATTGAAGTTGCTTGGGAAAATCCAGATGGTGAACGGCCAAATTACGATGCTGACTTAACGATTAGTGGTAATAATCGTAATGGGTTGTTAAACGATGTAATTAAGGCAGCTAATAACACTACGAAGTATTTAACGTCAGTGAACGGCCGGGTTGATCACAATGGCATGGTGATGATTTCATTATCAGTAGGGGTACGGAATGCCGTCCACCTCGAACAAATCATGACCGCATTGAATAACATTCCCGAAGTTTATGATGTAAAACGCGCTTTACACTAAACTTTATAAATTAAATAATGGCTCTATTCTGTCTGAAGTGGGATTGAATAAAATTGGCCACTACGTGTCAGTAAATTACTTGGCGCACCACGCTGGAAGCAACCTCCTAAGCCAAAAAGCGGTCTTAGAAGGTTCGGCTAAGCTGGGAGTCTAAGGAATAAATTCCTAAGACTCCTCATCTTACCCTCAGCGGCGATATGTGTTACACACATATCACCCCAGTCGCGGTGTAAAGGCTACGCCCGCCAAGTAATTTACCGCCACTTCGTTAGTTAGGAATAATGTAACTAGCGAAAAACAGTTGCCAACCACAGGCCGCAGTAGCATGAAAAAACAACACCAAGAACCAATCGGACCTCAGTAATTAGGTGATTGAAAAGTACAGAAACGACGATCCCACACTAGAATAAATAGAAATTAAATAATTGAAAAGGGGCTTGGAATGCGTTTGTTCCGGCACCTTTTTTTGAACCATGTGAAAGCCGATGATGGGCACCAATGTTTTGTGAATTTTATGGGCTCTGTTCCGTCTGACGTGGATTTTATAAAATGTGATGAGATGTATGAGGCCACTGCGTGCCTGAAAATCACATTGTGCACCGAGATGGAAGCACATGCCCAAGCCACGTGCTTATGCCTGAGGTACGGCAACGCAAAACATTCCAGCAGTTTGTTTTCAACAAACAACTGAATCTAATCAAAAACCGATTAGATTAGCCTTCCAGGCTGAATGTCTGTCTTGGGCAATTCGGGATAGCTGGCAGTCTAATGGCTAAAGCCAAAAGACTGCTCACATTTGTAGCTACGCTGGACAAATAAGGCCCGGTCGGCTCTACCCTCAGCGACAAACTTGACACATGGTGTCAAGTTCGTCCCATCACGGTGTAAAGCCTGTCGGCCACAAAGTGATTTTCAGTCACCCCGCTAGATAAGCGTGGAATTATTGATTACCGCTAAACTTGAAGCGACAAGGATTACGGCATATTACTAGTCAGACTGGCTGCTCAAACTAACGAAGTGGCTGGAAACAGGCTGGACTTTAGCTCGCACCGTGATGGCATAATCAGTAACGGTTTTCGTTACTGATTATGGATTTGTGAAGATGGTTAGCGCGTTAGCGAACCAAGCTTCGCAAACATTTGAAGACCGCACTGTGGCTTCAAATGCTTGTCTTCCATTACGGTATCCAGACTGGTTCTAGACACGTAGTGGGAATCAATCTGGGACACATATCCAAATTCCACGCTAGAAAAAATTTAGCCATTTTATGTAGCGTTGATAACGAAATAATGAGGTAGAAAAAATGCGAGTAGTTTTACAACGAGTTGCAAACGCATCAGTTGCGATTGCGGGGCAAACTGTTGGGGCAATTGACCGCGGTTATTTGCTATTAGTGGGCATTGCCGATAGTGACACCCAAGCAGAATTAGATTACGTCGTCCGAAAAGTTAGTAATTTACGGATTTTTGAAGATGCCGATGACCGAATGAATTTGGCATTGGCGGATGTGAATGGCGCGATTTTATCAGTTTCGCAGTTTACATTATATGCGAACACAAAAAAAGGGAACCGGCCGAGCTTTACAGATGCGGGCCAACCAGAATTTGCCGAATTAATGTATGATAAGTTCAATGCACAATTGGCTGCTGCGGGTTTCGCGGTGGCGACTGGGGAGTTCGGTGCCGATATGCAAGTGTCATTAGTTAATGATGGTCCGGTGACGATTATCTTTGATACAGATAATAAATAACTGTAGTATTAACGTTTTGTTTAGAATATAAGGTGCACAAAAATAGGAAGTGGGACAAAAGGCCATCCACAATCGTGATATAAAGAAACTTAATTCGTCAGCGATAGCGAGTAAAGCGAACGAGGTGATGAATTAAGTGAGTTATATCAACGGGTGCCGCGAATAAATACATTCGCCAGTCCCGGCTGGAAGCCTTTTGTCGCACGCAAATAAGACTGATTTCTACCTTACTACGATAAGGAGAAATCAGTCTTATTTTGCTGGCTGGACAATTTATGTCTCAGCACTTATTTGGAGTGGTATTAATAGGGGCAATATTTTTCTAGTGTGGAATTGTCGTTTCTGTAATTTTCAATCATCGAATTACTGAGGTTCTATTGTCAGTGGCATTTTCCACGCTACTGCGGTCTGTGGGTGATAACCGTTTTTTGCTAGTTACATTATTCCTAACTAACGGAGTGCCGGTAAATTACTTGGCGGTCGCAGACTTTACACCGCGACTGGGGCGATATGTGTGAAACACATGTCGCCGCTGAGGATGAGATGAGGAGTCTAGGGAATTTTTTCCCGAAGAGTCCCAGCTTATCCGAGTTGTTCAAGACCGTACTTTGGCTTGAACATGCGCTTCCATCGTGGTGCGCCAAGTAATTTACTGGCACGCAGTGGCCAATTTTATTCAATTCCACGCCAGATGAAATAGAGAATTAATATGTTGCTAGTGAATCAAGAATCAATGCTACAAAACGATCATTATCTAGACTAGTTAATAGCTTAGCGTTAGGCAGGTTACCCGTCATATCGTTTTGATCAACAACCAGCCGCCCACGAGTTAATTGACCTTGCGTTTCAACATCAACATAGTAGTCCGTACCAGTAAACATCATTGGATCAATCAAATAGGCAATGACTTCGGGATCATTTAACACAACTGGTGTATCAGGATCAGAAAAGTCGCCATAGTTTTCCATTAAATCGGCGGCAACTTGCGCAACTGGGTTATCAATTGCCCGCATTTTAGCAACCGTTGCTTCGGTGATGATTCCTTGCTCAGTCATATCGCGAGTTGCCATCACAATTGGAAGTCCGCTGTTGAGTAAAATTTTGGCGGCTTCAGGGTCAATTGAGAAATTGTATTCAACACCAGGATAACGATTGCCAGTATTAATGGCACCACCCATTAATACGATTTGTTCGATTTTTGCATGTAATTCAGGATGGGCTGCCACAAGTAAGGCAACGTTAGTAACCGGGCCCGAAATTGCAATGGTCATGGGTTCGGCGCTTTCGGATAAAGTCTTCGCCATCAAGTCAATGCCTGACAATTGTGATGGGGCAAATGACGGTATTGGAAAATTAGCACCATCTAAGCCGGTAAAGTCACGCCAATTATCAGCTAAGCCAAATGGTTCAATGAGTGGTTTAGCGGCACCGCGGGCGACTGGAATATCAGTGCGGCCAAGTAATTCAAGCGCCTTCATCGCATTTTTTTGGACATTTTCGGGAGTTTGGTAAGCCACGGTAGTTGAAATTGCCTGAATGTTAATTTCGGTACTGGTTAAGGCAAGCATCAAGCCAAAGAAATCTTCATGACCTGGATCACAATCTAAAATAATATTTTTCATTTTTTCTCTCTTTTTCAATGTAGTTAATTATTGATTGAATTTAACAACGTGGGGACCAGCTTCTTGAAAACCGGCATCCAAAATTTCAAGTTGTGCAATGATTTGGGCATCGGTTACTTCTTTATCAGCACCATCTAACACCACATCTGCGGCATTTTGATACATTTGTCCGTAATTACCAATTGGGGTTTCAAGCTTGTGTTCAACCGGATCGCCATAAGCATTAATGTACTTTAAGACACCATAATTATCGGGATTATCTTTACCAAATAATGGATCCGCAGGTGAAATTCCCGCTAAGATGTCATTTTCTTGGGCATCCATCCCGTATTTAATGAAGCTCCCATTAGTACCATGTAAAATGTATTTAGGATATTCTTGAGCAACTAAAAATGAAGTTTTGATTTTGGCACGGAGGTTGGCATAGTGTAATGTGACATCAAAATTATCATCGACACCATCTGGATTCGTTACCGACTTGATGTCGTAACCAACAGAATCGGGAGTCCCCCACAGTTTAATGATTTGATCAAGGGGGTGGACACCGTAGCCATAAAAGGCCCCGTCGATTTGTTCACCAGGATTTGAGCTTGCACCAGGGCGGAAGTAGTCAAAGTGGGATTCAAATTCAATTGGTTCGCCAATATACCCGTGAGCCAATACGTGTTGTAGTTCCAAAAATTCACCATCAAAGCGGCGATTTTGGAAAGGCGTAATTAGTAAACCTTTTTCATTTGCTAGCTTGATTAATTCTTTACCTTCCGCAACTGAAGTCACAAAAGGTTTTTCAACCATCACGTTTTTGCCGGATTCTAAAATTTTCTTGGCAAGTTCAAAGTGTGAAGGGGCTGGTGTGATGACTGACACAAATTGGATTTCGGGATCATTGAGGATTGCATCCAATGAATCTGTAAATTCAATTCCTTGTGCTTCTAAAGCAGCTTGTTCGGTTGGTCGCTTACCAAGTGTGTGTGCGTAAATCGTTTTTAAATTAAGGTTATCGTTAGTTAAAATATAAGGTAAGTGATAGCGATTAGCGGAGTTACCAAAACCGACGAGCGCCATTGTGAGTTTTTTTGTCATGTTACTAAAGCTCCTTTTGCGAGATGATTTAAATTATTATGTCTTTTATTGTAACAGTTATCACAAATAATGTAATCGCTTTCACAAAAGTTTCACATTTATTTATTCTAGCAACCAACTAACCAAAATTGAGTAGCACCGTAATAAGATCCTTATGCCAATACCCCGCTATTGGTTTTTTTTAATTAATCGTATAATATAGTAGAAAAGTAAGTAAATGAAGGAGGGCATGATTTGGCTTCAGAACATATTGAACATAAATTAGCACTCTTACCGGATGAACCAGGTTCATACCAGATGAAGGATATTAACGGTAAAATTATTTACGTCGGGAAAGCCAAAAATTTAAAAAATCGTGTGCGCTCATATTTTAAAGCAGAGCATGATGGTAAGACGGCAGAATTAGTCCGAAATATTGCTGATTTTGATTTTATTGTGACAAATTCTGATAAAGAAGCGTTCTTATTAGAAATTACCCTGATTCAAAAGTGGCAACCATATTATAATATTCGGTTGAAACGGGGGACCGGGTATCCATATATCAAAATTACTAACGAACGTAACCCAGAGTTAGTGTTAGTCAGTGACTTAAAAAAAGACGGCGCCTACTACTTTGGCCCTTATCCGAATGTGTACGCTGCGCAAGAAACTTTGCATTTCTTGCAAAAGGTATATCCACTGCGACGATGTAACGGTTTCCAAGGGCGCCCATGTTTGTATTACCATATGGGACAATGTTTGGGGCCTTGTTGGCACGAAGTTCCTGAAGAAGAGTATACAAAACAAATTAAAAAAATTAAGTCATTTTTGAATGGCAATACAGCTTCAGTGACTAAAAAATTAGATCAAATGATGACCAAAGCTGCTGAAAATCTCGAATTTGAACGGGCCGCTGAAATCCGCGACCAGCTTAAATTTATTGATGCAACAGTCGAAAAGCAGAAAATCATTTCAAATGACAACACACCACGTGATGTCTTTAATTTTTATATGGATAAGGGGTGGTTATCAGTTCAAGTATTCTTCATGCGGCAAGCACGGTTGATGAAGCGTGAAAAGCGCTTGTTTTCAATTGTTGGGACTGCCGAAGAAGAAATGAGCAGCTTTATTTTACAATTTTACAACCGCAAGAATGTTAAAATGCCTAATGAAATTTTAGTACCAGCGGGAATCGACACCGATGTTTTAGAAGATGTTTTACACGTACCAGTGCGAACACCACAACGGGGTGAAAAGAAAAATTTAATGGAATTGGCTGGTAAAAATGCCCAAATTTCATTGGAAGAAAAATTCCGGTTGTTAGAACTAGGTGAGATGAAAACCACCGGGGCGATGAAAGAAATCACTGACGCGCTTGGCTTGCCTGAGGGACATAAAATCGAAGCATTTGATCACTCGCACATTCAAGGAACTGATTTGGTTTCAGCAATGGTTGTGTTTGTAGACGGACAACCAAATAAAAACTTGTATCGGAAATTTAAGTTGAAAACAGTTGACCATGCCGACGAAGCAGCCTCAACGCAAGAAGTTATTCGACGCCGTTATACGCGGTTACTCAAAGAACATGCAACAATGCCAGATTTAATCTTGATGGATGGTGGCGAAATTCAATTGAATGCGGCCAAAGATGTGTTGGAAAATGAACTTGGATTGGATGTTCCGGTGGCGGCGATGGTTAAAAATGAACATCACAAAACTGCCGATTTGTTGAAACAAGAAGGTGATGAACACTTACACTTAGATCCGAAATCACAAGGTTTTTTCTTACTACAACGAATTCAAGACGAAGTCCACCGGTTTGCGATTAGTTTTCACCGGCAAGTTCACTCGAAAAACTCATTGGCATCACGGCTCGATGGAATTCACGGTGTTGGTCCAAAAACACGGCAAAAGCTGTTGACGAAGTTTGGCTCGATTAAGAAAATTGCGAATGCCTCATTGGAAGAACTCCATGCAGTTGGTATCTCAGAGAGCACGGCAAAGCTTATTAAGGTTTCCTTAGAAGCATCGTTAAAAGCAGAAGAACAAAAAAAGTAAAAAGGTGAATATACCTTGATATGACTCTAAATGGCTTGCTTTCCACCTATCTGATTTTTGGATAAGGAGAAAGCGAGCTATTTTTATAACCATTTGGATAGATTTAACGTAGATTTTCCTGTAGTTATCCGTGCTTTTAGCTTACGTCTGCGTTAAAATGAAAACATTACTGGAAAGAAACGGTAGGTCCATAATGGGTAAAAAAACAAATAACTTAGACTATTACATTTTAATTCCTGCGGTTACGCTGGCATTATTTGGGATTGTGAATGTGTTCTCAGCGAGTTCAAACATGGCTTCCGGGTCACCATTTTCTTTCTTGATTAAGCAGACGTTTTTCGTGTTTGTTGCAGTTATTGTCGGAACGTTCTTGTTTAAAATGCGCCTCAATTATTTGATGAGCTCGCGCTTTTTACGCATCATGCTCTGGATAATTATTATGTTATTGGCATTTGCGCGGTTTATTGCTCCCCCAGTCAACGGGGCGCACGGCTGGATTATGTTGCCAGGATTTAGTTTGCAACCAGCTGAATTTGCCAAAGTAGCCTTGATTGTCTACTTCGCTAATTTCTTTGCACGGCACCCATATCAAAAAGGGCACGCCTTAGAAACAACGTTTAAAGGTGGCCGGTGGTTTTTACCAAGCATAATTTTAGTATTAATCTTAGTGATGCCAGATATGGGGAATTTTGCCATCAACGGCTTCATTGTGATGGTAATGCTATTGGCATCAGGAATTGCTTGGTATTGGGCAGCCGGAGCTTTTAGCGCTTTTGGAATCATTTGGGTGATATTACCCAAAATTATTGAGACCATGCAAATTGATCCGCAAAAGCACTATAGTTTGGCCCGATTGGTAGCATTCGTTAATCCATGGGAATATCAACAAAGCTCAGGTACGCAATTAATTAATTCATATTATGCGATTAGTAATGGTGGCTTGTTCGGGGTTGGCTTAGGTAATTCAATTCAAAAAACAGGTTACCTGCCTGAACCGAATACCGACTTTATCATGGCCGTCGTTGGTGAAGAATGGGGTGCGATTGTCATCGTAATTGTTTTAGCTTTAATGGGGATCATTATTGGTCGAATCATTCAAGTTGGTACGCGAACGCATGAAACTTATATCCGGATTATGATGTATGGGATTGCAGCGTACTTAACAATTCAAGTATTGATTAATCTTGGTGGAGTTAGTGGTGTATTGCCAATCACCGGGGTGACGTTCCCATTCATTTCATATGGTGGATCTTCAATGTTGGTGCTTAGTATCGCCATTGGGTTAGCGATGAACGCAAGCGCAACGGTTAGTCGAGCACGACAAATGAAAGTCATCCAAGAAAAAACACGTTAGCCAAAGTTGTGGGACACATGTGAGTCCGGCAGTGCAATAAAATTACGAAGGAGCATACAATGGAATTTACTGCAGAAAAACGGCGGGCATTGATTGTCTACGTGCGTAACTTACGCCAAGTCAAACAATTACGCCGCTATGGGAATGTTGAGTTCATCTCACGTAAAATGCATTATGTGGTGATTTACATGAATGAAACTGATCTCCTTGCTAATCAAGAAAAAATAGAAAAATTAGGATTTGTAACACGCACGGAAATTTCATTGCGTCCAGATTTAAATCCGGAATTAGCTGATAAAAAAGAAGATGCTAGCTTCTCAATCGACAATGATGAGGAGTTAGAAAATATTGAACCCGATGGAGATGAAGTGTAATGCGCATAGTGGCAGGAGAGTTCGGTGGGCGACCATTGAAGGCTGTCCCAGGAACAGCAACGCGACCAACGACTGATAAGGTCAAAGAAGCAATGTTTAGTATGGTGGGACCATATTTTGATGGTGGCACGAGTTTGGATTTATTTGCTGGCTCAGGTGGACTTTCGATTGAGGGGGTTTCACGTGGTTTGGATCATGCCTATTTGGTAGATAAACAATTTGCCGCAATCAAAACGATTAATGAAAATATCGCGATGACCAAGGCACCAGAACGTTTCACGGTTCTTAAGCGGGATGCACGGTTAGCGCTTCAACAATTTGCAGCTGATAAAGTTGTATTTGACGTAATTTATCTTGATCCACCATATGCAAAGCAACAAATTCTTGATGATATTCAAATGATGATTGATTTACATCTTTTAAATGAAGATGCCATTATTGTTGCTGAAACGGATCATGAAGCTGGCTTGCCAGAAGAGGTACCAAGTTTTACACGCACACACCACAAAAATTACGGGATTACAGAAGTTACTGTGTATGAGTACGAGGGGAGTACAGATCAATGAAAGTAGCATTATTTCCAGGAAGTTTTGATCCATTGACAAATGGTCACCTTGATATTATTAAGCGAGCAAGTAGGCTATTTGATACATTAGTTGTTGGTGTGGGAACAAACACCACGAAAGCACCAATGTTTGCAACACCTGAAAAAATTGATTTAATCAAACAAGCAACCGCTGATATTAAAAATGTTGAAGTAATGGAGATTACTGGTCTGACAGTTGCCGTTATGGATCAACTGGGCGCACAATTTTTAGTTCGTGGGTTGCGTAATGAAACTGATTATTTGTACGAACGAGACATTGCAGAAATGAACCGGCATTTACGCGGGGACTTTGAAACGGTGATTTTATTGGCCCATCATGAAAACCAAAATATTGCTTCGAGCATGATTAAAGAAATTGCGCACTTTGGTGGTGATGTGTCAGCACTTGTACCACCTGTGGTGAGTGCGGCACTTAAAGCTAAACAAATCAATTAAAAAGGAATCGTGAATGAAAAAAATAATACAGTTCAAGGGCTGGATAATTGGGGCAGTGGCACTAGTTGCGGTATTAATTGCTTTCTTTTTACCACTAAATTCATATATTGAGACTCCCGGTGGAGCAGATGATTTGAAGCCGTTTGTAAAAGTCGGCGGTAAAGAAGATCAAAAACCCGGGAAATATATGATTACTTATGTATCCCTGCGCCAAGCGACACCTTTTAGCTTGGTAGCAGCCCGGTTGAATCCGTTAGCTGATGTTGAAAAAGCACAGGATGTGACCGGTGGCGTGGATAATGCTATATACAATCAAGTTCAAAGCTTTTATATGCAAAATGCAATTAATGAAGCCGTCGGGATTGCTTTTAAAACTGCTCATCGAACTGTGCACACTAAGTACATTGGAATTTTCATTACGAGTCTGGCTGAAAATTCGCACTTTGCGAATGACTTGCAAGTGGGTGATACGGTTACGCAAGTGGATGGTCATCATTTTGACAACGCGCGTGGCTATCAAATGTTTTTAGCGAAAAAAAGTACGCATGACAAAGTCACCGTGACGTATATGCGAAATGGTAAAACCCGGAAAACAACACGGCATTTGATGGATTTAGGCGGTCGTGCTGGGCTTGGAATTAGTCTGGCTGATAATGTTGAAGTTTCAACAACACCCAATGTCGCCGTAAATCCAGGCTCGATTGGTGGCCCATCAGGCGGTCTAATGTTTAGTCTCCAGATTTATGATCAATTGACCGGTGGACATCTACGTCAGGGACGAAAGATTGCTGGTACTGGTACGATTGATTTAGATGGTTATGTTGGGGAAATTGGTGGGATTGATAAGAAAATCGTAGCAGCTAAAAAAGCTGGTGCCACAATTTTCTTTGCACCTTATGTGAAGCCAACTAAATTGAACAAGCAAATTGATGGCGGCCAAACAAATTACGAGTTGGCCAAAGCAACTGCCAAAAAATATGCACCGAAAATGAAAGTTGTGCCAGTTGCAACTTTTGAACAAGCGATTAAGTATTTAGAGACACACAAATAAAATTAAGCACGAGTATGCTCTCAAAAGTTCGATTTTACGTTAAAGTGGAACGAACAAGTCCAAGGACTGACAGCAATCACTAGTGAAACTAAACGGATTACGTATGATGATGTTCAAGTTGTAGCTGAACAGGCAATTATTCAAAACTTGCCACCAGAACGAGAAATTATTGATTTATTACCTGCCGAATTCATCGTTGATGGTTTTGACGGGATCAAAGATCCATACGATATGGTTGGGGTCCGTTTGGAAATGCGTGGAATCGCATTTACAGGCCCTAAGACAATTGTGCACAACATCAAGATGGCAGTTGAACGGGCAGGCTTAAAGTTACGCGAGTTTGTAGTTGCGCCATTGGCAATTGGCCGCACAATTTTGACTGATGGCGAACAAGATTTTGGCACAGTCGTCATTGATCTTGGTGCAGGCCAAGCGACAGCAGCTGTGATTCATGATCATCAGTTGAAGTTTGCAGCGGTTGACCAAGAAGGTGGTGATTATATCACCAAAGACGTCTCAACAGTCTTGAATATTTCAATGGCCGATGCAGAAAAAATCAAACGTGATTATGGTTTTGCGAATCCATTACAAGCTTCGGTAAATAATGAATTTCCAATCCATCCTGTTGGTAAGAGCGAAGCAACTCGGATTTCGGAAAAATACTTGGCTGAAATTATTGAAGCACGTGTTGAACAAATTTTCACGAACTTGTTTAAGCAGTTGCAACCAACTGGTGCATTAGATATGCCTGGTGGCCTCGTTTTAACGGGGGGCTCAGCTGCATTAGCTGGTATTAAAGAATTAGCTCATCAAATGTTTGGCATGTCAGTTAAAGTGATGGCACCAACTGAAATTGGTTTGCGACACCCAAGTTATACAACTGGTTACGCTGTTGCAAAGCTTGCGGCACAACAAACGATGACTGAACGAGTTGTCAAACAAGCAATCTCAGGAAATCGTTTGACGGCAGTTCAACAAGATGAAGCAACCCAAACTGAACCAAAGAAGCGTAGTTTGTTCCGCAAGAATGAAGAAAAACAAGAAAATGATATGAATACAAAGCCTAGCAATGAAGAACCTGATCTTGAAGGTGAGTATTTCGATGAAGAACCAAAAGAAAAAATGACAGATAAAATCAAAGGTTTGTTCGCAAACTTCTTTGACTAGGGTAATTGGAGGATAGACAATGGATTTCATGTTAGACGCAACCGAACAATTCGGGGCAAAAATTAAAGTAATTGGTGTCGGTGGAGGTGGCTCAAACGCCGTTAACCGAATGATTGACGAAGGTGTTGATGGTGTTGAATTCATCGTTGCCAATACTGATGTACAAGCATTAGAAGCTTCACGGGCAGAAACTAAGATTCAACTTGGACCTAAGTTAACTAAGGGTTTGGGCGCCGGTTCTAACCCTGAAGTTGGGACTAAAGCAGCCCAAGAATCAGAACAAGATATCGCTGAAGCATTAGCTGGTGCTGATATGGTCTTTGTTACTGCCGGCATGGGTGGTGGTACTGGGAACGGTGCTGCACCTGTAGTTGCCCGTATTGCTAAGGAACAAGGCGCATTGACGGTTGGGGTTGTCACACGACCATTTACGTTTGAAGGACCTCGTCGTGGCCGTTACGCCGCTGAAGGTTTATCAAACTTGAAGGACAACGTTGATACTTTAATCGTGATTGCTAACAACCGTTTGTTGGAACTTGTTGATAAAACAGCACCAATGATGGAAGCTTTCAAAGAAGCTGATAATGTGTTGCGTCAAGGTGTGCAAGGGATTTCTGATTTGATTATTAACCCTGGTTTCATCAACTTGGATTTTGCTGATGTGAAAACTGTGATGACCAACCAAGGAACAGCATTGATGGGTATTGGCTCAGCTACCGGTGAAAACCGAGCTGCTGAAGCAACTAAGAAGGCTATCTCATCACCATTGCTGGAAGCTGAAATTACTGGTGCAGAACAAGTGCTCTTGAACATCACTGGTGGTCCAGACATGTCATTGTTTGAAGCACAATCTGCTTCAGATGTTGTGTCACAAGCTGCCGGTACAGATGTTAACATCATTTTCGGTACTTCAATCGACATGGAAATGAACGAACAAATTCGAGTTACGGTAATCGCAACGGGGATTGAAAACGGAAAGAACCAACCAGTACCAACAAATGGTACATCAGTTTTTGATCGTGCAACTGCGCCAGTACATGTTACGCCAGTTGCTAACCCAACAGTTGCGCCAGTGCAACAACCAAAGCCAGCAACACCAAATGACCGTTTTGAAGGCTGGAATGATTTGCAAGCGAGCGAAGAAAAGACTGCACAAGCACCTTTCCAAAACAGCTCAACTAGCGATGAATTTGCCGGCGTTGAAAAGCCTGAATTTAAGGTTTTTAACACTGATAACGCAACCAACACTGACGATGACGACAATGATGGTGATTTGAGTACTCCTGTTTTCTTGAAGCGTCGTAAGTAAACGCAGTACAAGTGAGGTAAAACATGGCATTTAGTTTTCGTAACTTTTTCGGAGTCGACGATGAATTCGCCGATGGTCCCGAAGATGATTATCAAGCACCAACTGAACCACAAATGAATGCAGGGACGCCCAAACGTCCAATGCGCCAAAATGTGGTTTCAATGGATGAACGCCGCGCAGGTGTGACCGAGTCAAATAGCAAAATTGCGTTATTTGAACCACGAATCTATTCTGACGTGAAAGAAATTGCAAATCAATTGATGGCAAATCAAGCGATAATTGTGAATTTTTCGTCAATCGAGGACAGTCAAGCTAAGCGCATTGTTGATTTTTTAACTGGGACGGTTTACGCCATTGATGGTGAAATCGAACGCATTGGTGACGCCATCTTTTTGGTGACACCACACAACTATGAAATTAGCGGCAGCGTCTCAACGTCAATTAACAGTGACATCAGCGAGTATGCTAAATAGGAGACGTTTATGATAGCTTTATTAGTACTAATTCTTACCCGGGTAATTGAGATTTACATTTTTGTCATTATCGCAAATGCGTTGATGTCTTGGTTACCTGGAGCAAACGAATCAAAATTGGGGCAACTAATTTCGCGATTAGCAGAACCATATTTGAACGTGTTTCGCTTTTTGCCAACATTAGGTGGAATTGATTTTTCACCAGTCTTGGCCATTATCGTATTAGAACTTGCACAACAGGGCTTAACTCGTGTTGCGTTCATGTTTTAATATTTAAAATATACATTGAATGAGGGTGAGCAAATTGACTGATTTAGAGAACATCACGCAACACTTCCGTCCAGACGAAGCGAACTTCATTGAGCAAGTTCAAGGTTGGGTACGCCAAGTGGCTGATGAATATCGGCCAGTATTGACTCATTTTTTGAATCCACGACAACGTTTTATTGCGCAAACGATTGTTAATCGGGAAGATGGGATGCGCCAGGCTAGTCGTGGTGGCTTACCTAATGCAGAAATGCAACGGATGCTTATTTATCCTGATTATTACGTGTTTGTGGAAGCTGATTTTCATTTGCAATTAATGGAAATCGTCTATCCAACCAAATTTGCAGATATTCACCATAATCAAATTTTAGGAACATTAGTTAATCAAGGTATCGAACGAAATGTATTTGGCGATATTTTGGGCGCTAATGAAACCTGGCAATTTTTAATTGAAGATAAAATGGTTGATTATTTTAGTTTGCAAGTTGATCGGATTGGTAATATCAAAGTGCATCTAATGCCACATGCGATGGCGGATATCGTACAACCTGAAGTTGACTGGGTGCAAACTCAAACCACGATCGCGTCGTTACGGATTGATGTCATTATCTCAACGGCATTCAATATTTCACGAAGCCGTGTGAAAACATTGGTCGAAGGTGGCGCTGTGCGGTTGAACTGGACCGAAATTATTAAGCCAGATTACGAATTAGCAACGGGTGATATGTTGTCAGTCCGTGGATTTGGACGTATGCGGTTAGTTGAACTTGAAGGTACTACTAAAAAAGATAAGCTCCGAGTAGTCATGGAAACAATACAAAATAACAAAAAATGAGGTAAGGATAAATGGCATTAACTCCAATTGATATTCAAAATAAAGAATTTTCTAAAAGTGGCCGTAAAGGTTATGACTCTACTGAAGTTAACGATTACTTAGATCAAGTTATCAAAGATTACGCTGCAGTAGTTGAAGAAAATACGCAACTTAAAACAAAGGTTGCTGATTTTGAAGCACAAAGCGCACAAATCGAAGATATGAAGGGTTCAGTTACCCAATCAATCTTGGTTGCCCAAGAAGCCGCTGATCGTTTGAAGCGTACAGCTGATGAATCAGCTAAGAAGACTTTGACGCAAGCTCAAGAAGAAGCTCAACGGATGGTTGCCGATGCAACTGCCAAGTCAAATGCAATGATGACCGATGCCCAAACTAAGTCAGAGACCATCTTAAATGATGCCGCCAATGACAACGAAAAACTTGCAACTGAAACGGATGCTATTAAGCAAGATACATTGGATTTCCGCAGCAAGATGCAAACTTTGTTGCAAGCACAATTGGAATTAATCAACCGGCCTGATTGGGATGCTACTTTGGAACAAAAGGGTATGTCAAAGGCACCAGCATCTGCGGCTTATAATGAAAAAAAGGCCAACGAAACTGTTGACACAGCTGCTACTGATAGCGTAAACTCAGATTCAGCAGATGAAGTGCAAACTTCAATCTTGCTTCCAGCTGATGAAGCTGAAAAGCACGTTTAGTAATGTATTTCGATACACATGTAATCCATTCATCCATTAGTGAGTCAAGAAATAGTGAGAACTTGGCAGGCTCTGGTGGGATACATGATCAATTACTATCAACAATTGCATACTATAATGAGGATTAGCCAACCAGGTTAATCGAATTAGGGTGGTACCACGATAGCAATCGTCCCTGGTGTTCTTTTTTAAGAACGCTGGGGGCTTTTATTTTACCAAAAGAAAAGGAGTACAGATTCCATGAAGCTTAAAGAAACATTGAACCTCGGGAAGACTAAGTTTCCAATGCGCGGTAGTTTACCAACCAAGGAACTTGAACGTGAAAACGTTTGGTTTGAAAACAAAGTCTATGAAGCACGTCAAAAATTAAATGAAGGTAAGCCATTTTTCGTATTACATGATGGCCCTCCATATGCTAACGGTAACATCCACATGGGTCACGCTTTGAATAAGATTTCTAAGGATATTATCGTACGTTATAAGTCAATGAGTGGCTTTAACTCACCATATGTTCCTGGTTGGGATACACATGGTTTGCCAATTGAACAACAATTGACAAAGGCTGGTCATAACCGTAAAGAATTAAGTAAGGTTGAATGGCGTAAGCTCGCCGAACAATTTGCGCGTGAACAAGTTGATAAGCAACGTGAAGACTTTAAGCGTCTTGGTGTTTCTGCTGAATGGGATAACCCATATTTGACTTTGTTACCTGAATTCGAAGCCGCCCAAATTCGGACTTTCGGTGAAATGGCGAAAAAAGGCTACATTTACAAGGGTAAGAAACCAGTTTACTGGTCATGGTCATCTGAATCCGCTTTGGCTGAAGCTGAAATTGAATACCACGATGTGACGTCACCAACTGCGTTCTATGCTGAACGTGTCGTTGATGGTAAGGGTATCTTGGATACTGATACTTACATGGTTGTTTGGACGACTACGCCATGGACAATTCCTGGTTCACGTGGGATTACTATTGGTGCCAAGTACGAATATTCAGTTGTTAAACCTGCTGGATCAGACAAGAAGTACGTTGTGGCGACTGATTTATTAGCTGGCGATGCTGAAAAGTTTGGCTGGGCTGATTATGAAGTTGAAAAGATTGTGAAGGGTGTTGATATGGAAAATATCATCGCTCAACACCCATTCTATGAAGACGTTAAGTTAGTTACGATGCTTGGCGATTTCGTTACTTTGGATGCCGGTACTGGTCTTGTTCACACTGCCCCTGGTTTTGGGGAAGACGATTTCTGGGTTGGTCAAAAGTACGGCTTGGAAGTTGCTGTTCCCGTTGATGATCAAGGAATGATGACTGAAGAAGCCGGCGCTGACTTTGAAGGTGTTTTCTATGAAAAAGCAAACGCAATTTCACTCCAAAAGTTGACTGATCTTGGTTTACTTTTGAAGCAAGAAGACATTGAACACAGCTACCCATTTGACTGGCGGACTAAAAAGCCCGTTATTTTCCGGGCAGTGCCACAATGGTTTGCCTCTGTTGAAGCATTCCGTCAACAAATCTTGGATTCATTAGATGAAGTTGAATTTTTACCTGAATGGGGTAAGAATCGTCTTTACAACATGATCAAAGATCGTGGCGACTGGGTTATCTCACGTCAACGTGTCTGGGGTGTTCCATTGCCAATCTTCTATGCTGAAGATGGCGAACCAATTTTGACTGAAGAAACGGTTAACCACGTGGCTGACTTGTTCGGCGAATTTGGATCAAATGTCTGGTTTGAACGTGAAGCTAAAGACTTGTTGCCTGAAGGTTATACTTCAGAACACTCACCAAACGGTATTTTCACCAAAGAAGAAGATATCATGGATGTGTGGTTTGATTCTGGTTCATCACACCAAGGTGTTTTGGCACAACGTGATTACTTGCCAGATCAAGCTGACTTGTACTTGGAAGGTTCTGACCAATATCGTGGTTGGTTCAACTCATCATTGATCACTTCTGTTGCAGTTACTGGTCACGCACCATACAAGGGTCTTATCTCACAAGGATTCGTGCTTGATGGTGAAGGTCGCAAGATGTCTAAGTCAATAGGTAACACGATCGTTCCAAATGACGTTATCAAGCAAATGGGTGCTGAAATCATCCGTTTGTGGGTAGCTTCAGTTGATACGGATAGCGATGTCCGTGTTTCAATGGAAATTTTGAAGCAATCTTCAGAAACTTACCGGAAGATTCGTAACACAATGCGTTTCTTGTTAGCTAATACTGAAGATTTCGATAACGCTAAAGATGCAGTGGCTTATGAAGATATGCCAGCGTCAGATAAGTACTTCTATGCGTTAGTTAATGATTTGACCAAGGACTTATTGGCTGATTATGACCAATACAAGTTTGTTGACTTATTCAAACGCGTCGTTAACTTTATCAACGTTGATTTGTCTGCTTACTACTTGGATTACGCTAAGGACGTTGTTTATACCGAAGCACCTGATTCTGTGGAACGTCGGGCAATGCAAACTAACTTCTACAAGACTGTGCTTAATTTGACGAAACTCTTGTTGCCAATCTTGCCACACACTTCTGAAGAAATTTGGGAATACCTCCAAGAACCAGAAGAATTCGGTTACTTATCAGAAATGGTTGTTGCCGAAGACTTGGCTGATTCAGCTAGCTTGATTGCTAACTGGGGTGAATTCCGCCTCATGCGCGATAAGGTTAACAAGGCCTTGGAAGAAGCGCGTGATAACAAGTTGATTGGTAAGCCTGCTGAAGCAGCGGTTACGCTCTATTTGACTGCTGAACAACGTGCCTTGATTGATACATTAGATTCTGACGTGCGCGTGATGCTCTTAGTATCACAATTGCACTTAGTTGATATTGCCGATGCACCAGCTGATGCCCAAGACATTGATGGCTTGAAGTTGACTGTTGCTCATGCTGAAGGTGAAGTATCAGCTCGTGACCGCTTGTACCACACTGATTTGGGAGCCGATGCCGACTTCCCAATGTTGAGTGCCCACGAAGCTGCCATTGTGCGCCAATACTACCCTGAAGCTGTTGAAAATGGCTTTGAAGACTAGTTTTAATATTTAAACCGGAAAAGACTTACCTATTTTGAAAATAGGTAGGTCTTTTTATTGTGGGTAATACTAAGTTGTAAAATATCAGGGCTCTATTTGAGCTGACATGGGATTGAATAATATTGGCCACTCCGTGCCTGGAAATTACTTGGCGCACCACACTGGAAGCAACCTCCCAAGCCAAAATGCGGTCTTGTGAGGTTCGGATAAGCTGGGAGTCTAAGGAATAAATTCCTGAGACTCCTCATCTCATCCTCAGCGGCGACATGTGTTGCACACATCTCACCCCAGTCGTGGTGTAAAGGCTACGCCCGCCAAGCACTTTCCAGACACTTCGTTAGTTAGTAATAACTCTCAAACTAGAAAAAACAGTTGTAAATCACAGGTCACAGCAGAATGGAAAAAACAACGCTGGCAATAGGACCTCAGTAATTCGATGATTGAAAAGTACAGAAACAACAATCCTACGCTAGAATAAATAGAACCTAAATTGTAAATATTAGGTACTCCGTTAATATGTACAACGAGTGATATCCAATTAGGTAACCTACAGAATATCAAGGGGGACATACAACTTGTTAAATCCATTGTGCAAATAGTTTGGATGACGTAAAAATGTTGCTAATTTTCACGGATTAACGATTTTTTTGAAAATTTTGTTCAAAGGAATTGCCAAACGGTTTGATTGTCGTATACTAAATCTATTACTTTATTGGTCAAAATCTTTAGAAATTATTGAGAGTGTGAAAAATGGATATATTAATGGCGTTAATTCCCGCGTTAACGTGGGGTTCGATTGGATTATTAACGGGTAAATTCGGTGGTTCAGCTGGACAACAAGTTTTTGGGATGACATCAGGTGCTTTCATCTTGTCAGCCATCATTTGGCTAGTGACGAAGCCAACAATGACACCAACGATTTGGATTCTTGGTTTAGTCTCAGGTTTGTTCTGGGCAGTTGGTACATCACAACAATTTGTTTCATTTAAGGAAATTGGTGTATCAAAAGCCTTTCCAATTTCAACCGCGGGACAATTAGTTACGAATGCTTTAATGGGCGCAATTGTCTTTGGAGAATGGAAAAATCCCATCATGTGGTTGATGGGGGTTGCAGCAATCGCCATCATGGTTATTGGTGCCGTATTCATTGGTAAAAAGGACCCTAAGAGCCCATTTAAGCAACCAGAGAACATAACTGGGAATATGCGCGCTGGAATTATTGCGTTAACGCTCTCGACGTTTGGGTACCTTGTATACACGTTCATTCCAAAAGCATATCAAACGTGGGGTGGGATGCCATCAACATCCGGTTCTGAGTTTACTTTTGCGATTCTTTTACCACAAACAATGGGGATGGTTATCGGAGCCTTTATCTTTGCGAAGTTCATGATTCGTGAAAATAACTTGGTCAGCGTTACGACCGCCAAGAACGGTATTACAGGGATTGGTTGGGCAATCGGGAACTTATTCATGTTCTTGTCTGCGATGTCTGCCATGGGGCTCGCAACGGCATATACGCTTTCACAAATGGGCGTGATTATCTCAACCTTTGGGGCAATTATATTCTTAGGTGAAAAGAAAACGAAAAAAGAATTTATCTATACCTTTATTGGAACGGCAGCGGTAATTCTTGGTGGCGTCCTTGTGGGAATGATATAAATAAAAACGTGCAGGTATGACCGATTATCGGACACCTGCACGTTTTATTTTTTGTCTTACGATGATGAGCGTGGGATTCGAACCCACGACCTACAGTTTAGAAGACTGTTGCTCTATCCAACTGAGCTAGCCCACCGCAATATATAAAATTATATATGTAATAAGACAGACAGTCAACGACATAAAAATGAAGTCTAATAGACGTTTTTGCGTAAGTTTAGGTTTTTTCTTGAAGATTAGGCTCAAAAATTGACGATATGAAAGCGATTTCGTATACTTAAATAGTAGACGTTCAAGAGATATGATTTATTGAACACAAAACACGATCTTTAGTAAAGATATAACGATTTTAGGGATACTATCGTATGGGTTGGGATGCCAAAGATTGCTGATTAATCGACGATTAAAAAAGTAGAGGTAGCCACATGACAACAAAGACAGATCCACGAGTTTTAAAGACTCGCAATAGTTTAAAACGCGCGTTAGTTAAGTTAATGCGTGAATATAAATTGCAATATATTACAGTTCAAAAAATTACTGAAGAAGCCAACATAACTCGCGGTACCTTCTATTTGCATTACCATGACAAGGAAGACTTCGTTCAACGGGCGATGCAAGAAATTATTGATGACTTTTTTGCAGAAACAATTTATATGACGAATCGCGGTTTTAAAAGTCACACTAAGGATGATAGTGCCGCAGAATTATGTCGTTTCTCAATTGCACGTGCATTTGCGTACATTGAAAACGATTCAGAAGTTTTCGATGTTTTGTTAAACGAGCAAGAAAACAATGTTTTTGAACAACAAATTTATAACCATCTCTCAGAATATATGCAACAGTTCAAACAAACTTGTCAAAGTGAGTTTGTTGAACTTGAAGTACCTGATGAACTGCAAATTTCATTTATTGTTTCGGCCTTGTTGGGGGTAATTAAACGGTGGTTACATACTGGTATGATGTATACACCACGCTATATGACCGCAAGTATGAAGCGAATTCTTGAGTTTAAGCAACCTAAACAAGTTGAGTTTGCAGATTTCTTTGATGCAGCAGAAGTGTTAGACTAATTAATAGTTTTTTGCGTAGCTGGCCAATTATGGTCGGCTACGTTTTGTATAACAATAAATTCGGTTATCACTGATTTGGGGATTTGTTCAAACTAGTGCCTAATGTATATTCCGTGGTACGCGAGTATTCTTAAGCAAAAGTACAAAAATGAGAATTCCACGCTAGAATAAATGAAGACAAAGTTTTTAGAAGTCCTGGCTGCACAATTGAATTTTTGCGTGGCCGACAGGGGCTGACAAATACAAAAATTATAAGGAGAGTAAGATGGCACAAAAAGTTTTTTGTCAAAGTTGTGGAATGCCACTACAAAATAAAGCTGACTTTGGAACGAATAAGGATGGTTCGTTTTCAACGGAGTATTGTTCATATTGTTACTTAAATGGTGAATTCGTTGATCCTAATGCTACAGTCGCGTCAATGATTGCGGTTGGGGAAAAAGGAATTGAGCAAAATCCACAAATGGGAAAGATTACTAAGTTCTTTCTTAAAAAAATGTATCCAATGCAAGTTAAAAATTTGAAACGTTGGAAATAAGCATTTTCTGGGGGCCTATTTGATGGGTTAAGCTGGTTGAATTTTTTAATCTAGAATTGCATGGTTCTGGTGTTTCTTGTATGATTATTACTATGAAAAAGATTAGTTAGTGGGGATACGAACTAGTCGAATAGGAAATGAATGGTTCGCCTGAAACTAGGGAAACTATGAAGGAGAGTGTTATGAAAAAGTTTGTTTTATTGCTGACAACGGCATGTCTAGCATTTATTTTGGTAGCTTGTGGTCAGAAGACATATGCTGGTATTCAAATTGATAACGACAAGTATTCGCAATTGACGCAATCGAAGAAGAATATTAATACATTGCTTGATACATTGAGCAAATATGATTACCGCAACTCTGCCTCTGCTAATGCGGTTTATCGCGCTGCTGATAAGGTAATGAGCACTAATGCCCGTGGTTTAGATACCGCCGACAAAGAAAAATTAGATGTGGTACTTGATAATTCACCCCATGGTATAAAGGGAATTATTAAAGACGCGACTAAGAAACAATATAATGTGGATGGCAGTGTTGCCTCGCAATTCCATAACAATTTTCAAGTAATTATTGATACAACTGCTAAAGCCGTCACCCACTCAGAAGTTCAAGCCGACAAAGTTAGTTCACAACTTAATCAGGAATTAAATGTTGAAAAGCGCTTGTACAAGTTGGGCTCACAAAACGAATAAAATAATTAAGGAAGATTAAAGTTTCTAAACAGAAGCTTAAAAGACGTAAAAATTCTCCCGTCAACACTGAAAGTATACGATAATTAGTATATAAATAAAGTATGCCAAAACGGCGAAGACGGAGGATGAAGATGATTTCACTAATTATTATCTTGGCTGTACTCCTTATTGCAGCAATTGTCGAAGTAGTTCGACAAAGTACTACAACTAATGAAGAACATTCGGTTGTCAACACTGAGACTGTGACGACGCGGATGGCCGCACGGCATTAATTAGTCTCAATTCTTAATTTAACACCTCGATAGGTACCATGAACAGTCCGTCTCAACCGCGGGCTGTTTTTTTGCAGATTTATGACAAATATGTAAATTATAAAAATATTTAAAAAAAGTAAGCACATTTGGTTTGTTTTTTGATATTATAGTTTTCATAATTTATTCATATTTCTGGAGAACGAAAAATGCTTGCTCATATTCTTGAAGAAACTATTCAACCAAAGGCACCCACAAACATTAACCCAAACATTGCCTTCCGTTTGGCGGAAGCGAATGATTTACCAATTTTTACTGCTATTTATAATGAATCGATTCGGACCCGGGGTATTACGACGGATCTTGAAGAACAAACAGTTGAACAACGGCGCGGCTGGTTTGAAGCGCATCAAAATGATCCGCGGCATCCCATCTTTGCGGCAGTGGAAAATAATCAAGTTGTAGGTTATGGCTCACTTAGCGTGTATCGTCCGCGGAAAGGGGTGGACGCCGTGGCTGAAATTTCTTACTATTTTGATCATAGCGTTCGCGGTAAAGGCTTCGGCTCAGCCATTATGGATTACTTGATTTCATATGCACAAACGCAAGGTTTTAGTAATTTATTGGCGTTTGTGAATGGCTTGAACGAAACTAGCGCCGGGTTGTTAACCAAATTTGGCTTTGCTGAATGGGGCCGCTTTCCCGGAATTAGTTTTGATGGAGAATTTTTCCATGATCAAATTATCTTTGGTCGTAAAATTTAATAATATATGGAACTAGTTTGTCGAAAATGATGAACTAGTTTTTTGGTTCTATTCCGTCTGGCGTGGGATTTATAAAATGTAATGAGATGTATGATGCCACTGCGTGCCTGAAAATCACATTGTGCACCGAGATGGAAGCGCATGCCCAAGCTGCTTGCTTATGCCTGCGAACCGGCAACGCAAAACCCGACACGTGGTGTCACGTCCCATTTCGGTGTAAAGCCTGCCGGCCACAAAGTGATTTTCAGTCACTCCGCTAGATAAGCGTGGGATTATTGATTACCGCATATTACTAGTCAAACTGCGCGCTCAAACTAGCGAAGAGTCTGGAAACAGGCTGGACTTTAGCTCGCACCGTGATGGCATAATCAGTAACGGGTTTCGTTACTGATTATGGATTTGTGAAGATGGTTACCGCGTTAGCGAACCAAGCTTCGCAAACATTTGAAGACCGCACTGTGGCTTCAAATGCTTGTCTTCCATCACGGTGTCCAGACTGGTTCCAGCCTCGTAGTGGGAATCAATCTGAGACACGTATCCAAATTCCACGCTAGAATAAATGAGACCAAATGAAGTTGGAATACAGTATAATAAGGAAAAATGAAAGCGTGGACTAAATAATGACGGAATCAGCTTACGAGATTCGCTTGGCTATCAATAATGATTTACCACGATTGACGGATATTTATAATCAGTCAATTCGGGCCCGGGGCATCACCGCGGATTTAGATGAGCAATCGGTTGAACAGCGGCGAGGTTGGTTTGAGGAACATCAAAATAATTTGCGCTATCCGTTATATGTGCTTGTGGCTGACGGTGCGGTGCAAGGATATGGGTATCTTGGACCATATCGAACTAGGCGGAGCTTTGACCAAACGGCGGAAGTTTCATATTATTTCGATCACCAAGTGCGTGGTCGTGGATATGGATCTGCGATGCTACAGCATTTAATTGAAATTGGACGCGAACAAAAAATGACAACTTTAATTGCGGCGATTTTTAATACAAACACGCAGAGTGCTGGTTTATTAAAAAAATTCGGCTTTGCAGAATGGGGTCGGTTACCGCGAATTAGTTTTGACGGTGAAAACTATCAAGATCAAGTTTATTACGGTCGAGAAATATAATGAGATTTTAACGATAGTATCGTTAATTAAATGGGAATAATTTTATTCTTTTGCCATAATATTTTAATTTAGTTCTTGCAATGCCAACTGGTACGTGGTTAAATAATAAACAACAAAGATATTAAATATTAAAAAAGGATGGCTTGAACTTATGAACTCAACTAACTTCACACAAGTTAATAACATTATTATCAGCGCAATTATTATTATTTAATAATGATGGGCTGACAATTGTTGTTGCTCATCATGAAGAAATTCACATGATGAGCAGCTGAGAATATTCAAGTCAAACTAAGGACCTGATTAGCTGTGGAATACTACAGCTAATCGGGTCCTTTTTATTTATTCAGAATCTTTAGGAAATTTTGCAATCATAATCGTTTGGGTGTTTATCAAGGAAAGAGGTAGTTATTATGGATCAAAAGCAACACAATTGGCGCAATACAGTTTTGGTAGCTTCATTAATTTTCGGGATGTTCTTTGGGGCTGGTAATTTAATTTTTCCGGTTCAACTTGGTCAATTAGCTGGTGGAAATTGGCTCTTGGCAACAGCGGGGTTTTTGGTTACGGGGACGTTGGTACCATTTCTAGCGATGCTCGCAGTTAGTGTGACACGTAGTAAAGGCGTGTTTGATATCGCCAAACCAGTCGCACCGTGGTTTGGCACGGTATTCTTAGTAATGCTGCATTTAACAATTGGTCCGTTTTTTGGAACTCCGCGGACTGCCGCCACTGCATTCTCGATGGGAGTGGCACCTTTATTACCAAAGGGCATGCAAACCGTTGGAATGCTCATTTTTTCAGCAGTGTTCTTCGGCTTAGCATATTTTCTTAGTACTAAAGAGGCCAATGTGGTTGCTTGGATTGGTAAGTATTTGAATCCGTTATTTTTAGTTTTGCTAGTCGGAACTTTATTGTTGGCAGTTTTTTTACCAATGGGAAACTTACACCAACAGGTTGGGGAAGCATACCAAAGTAACGCATTCTTCCAAGGATTCTTGGATGGTTACAATACAATGGACGGAATTGCCTTATTGGCTTTAGCTGTAACCGTTGTTTATGCAATCAAGGGTCTAGGCTATCATGAAGATGCTGTGCCCAAAGTCGTAGCAAAGTCAGGCTTGCTCGCAATTGCTGCTGAAGTTGTTTTGTACACTGGCTTAGTATTACTTGGTACATCAAGTTTGGGAACATTTAAAGCCGCTGCAAATGGTGGGGATGCGTTCGCTCAAATTGTTGCACATTACACTGGTAATTTTGGAACTTTATTCACGGGACTGGTTGTTACATTGGCTGTCTTCACAACCGCAATGGGGCTCTTTGCTTCATTTGCTCAAGATATGCACAAGACGTTTCCGAAAGTCAGTTATAAAAATTTCTTACGGGCAATTGCAGTAGGTTCATTTGTAACTGCGAATGCCGGATTGACCAACATTATTACCTGGGCAGTACCAGTTTTGATGTTGATGTATCCACTGGCCTTGTCACTAATCACGTTGTCATTGTTGGCGAAGTACTTTAACCGGGCGAGTGTTGTGTATCGAGCCATGATGTTGTTTGTGGCTGGACCTGCGTTGCTAGACGCATTGGCTAACTCGCCATTGGTCACTAAGGTTTGGGCGGCGGGCCTTGTTAACGAATATCACCATATCGTACCTTTCGCCTCAATGGGATTAGGCTGGGTATTACCCGGAGCCTTTGGATTCGTATTAGGTTATGGCTTGTACAAATTCAGCCCAGAATTACAGACGGGTGGTGTGATTTTGCACTCAGCTGATGTTGAATAGTTAGAATAAAAAATCGGTCCAGCCTTATTAAAGGCTGAACCGATTTTTTTGAATCGTATCTAAATTCACATCACAATTAAAATTGGAATGTGAATTTGGAGTAATTAAAATTTTGAGCTGTGAGCTGAACGACCCTTACGAGCTGATTTGATGCGTGTGTTTTCAAACTTTGCTTCTTCGTCCTTAACGGGCTTAACCACCGTTTTGTGGAAGCCAGCAAGTGCACCGACACCAGCAGCAACTGTACTAAGAACCCCAATTAATACGCCTGTACCAAATTTCTTCATATCTGTTCCTCCAACAATAGTTTATAATTACATGATAAAGAAGTTTAGCGTAAAATGCTAGTAATGTATTATGAATATTCTAAGAATTTGTTCAGGACAACAAAAAGGTAGGCTGAAATGATGGAAACGCAGATATTCGCTCACCGCGGCGCCCGACGGAAAGCACCAGAAAATACAATCCCAGCATATTTGAAAGCACTCGAAACCGAAGAAATTGACGGTTTAGAAATTGATGTTCATTTGACTAAAGACAATCAATTAGTCGTCATTCATGACGAAAAATTAGAACGAACGACAAATGGGCATGGCTTAGTTGGTGACTATACTTTAGCTGAGTTACAAGCTCTCGATGCTGGCAGTTACTTCAGTCCAGAATTTGCGGGGACTAAAATTCCTTCATTGGATGAAGTCTTAACGTTTTTGCAAGTCCAACATTTTCATAAAATATTATTAATTGAAGTTAAAACTGATCACGTTGAGTACCCAGGGATTGAACAGCGGTTACTTGATAAGATAGCCGAGTATCATGTGACTTATCCAGTGATATATCAAAGCTTTAATCTGGATACGTTACAACGATTGCACGATCTCGATGACACTTTAGCGATTGATGCATTAACGTATACACCAAGGTGGCGCTTGTGGAAGCTCCAGCGACAGCGCGTTATCGAGTATATTCACCCCGATAATCGCTGGTTTATGAACAAAATTTATTGGTGGGGGAAACACCCACGAACACGCCCATGGACTGTGAATAAAAAGGCCGAAATGCGAAAGGTTTTTCAAGCAAAATTACCCGGTATTATTACCGATGAACTGGATTTAGCGGTTCAGTTACGAAAGGAAATTCAAGGATGAATAAAATTATTGTAATCGTGGGACCAACTGCAGTGGGGAAAACCGCCCTTTCAATTAAATTGGCTAAAAAATATGATGGTGAAATTATTTCAGGAGATTCAATGCAAGTCTACCGCGGACTTGATATTGGTACCGCGAAAATTACCGATGTCGAAAAAGAAGGTGTTCCTCATTATCTAATTGATACTAAGGATATGACCGACAACTTTACGGTGGCCGAATGGGTCGCAGCGGCCAAAGAACATATCGCGGATATTACGAGTCGTGGCAAAATGCCAATTATCGTTGGTGGCACTGGCTTCTACATTGCCGCCTTGCTTGGTGATATGCCATTAGGCGGTGACGATACCGATGCCGATGATGAAATTCGGGCTAAGTGGCAAGCTTTTGCCGATGATTTTGGTGGAATGGCAGTTTGGGACGAATTGAATGAAGTCGATCCAGTGGCAGCCAAAGATATCCCAGCAGGGAATGTGCGCCGGATTATTCGGGCCTTGGAAGTTTACGAGCTCACCGGTAAGCCATTTTCAGAACAAAAGCCAAGCAAGGGTGAACGCCAGTATGACGCCTTAGTGATTGGTTTGAATACGAGTCGCGAATTACTCTATGACCGCATTAATTTGCGGGTCGACCAAATGCTTGATGATGGTTTGATGGCTGAAGCTAAGCGTCTGTATGACGCTGGTGGTGCCCAACTCCAAAGTGGCCAAGGAATTGGTTACAAGGAATTATTCCCATTCTTTGGTGAATATGATACCGAAGAACGAGCAATTGAGTTAATTAAGCGTAATTCACGACGCTTTGCTAAACGGCAATTAACGTGGTTTAACAACCAAATGCCAGATATTCACTGGTTCGATCTTGTACGTCAACCAACTGAAATCGATGCAATTGATGAGTTAGTTGAAACGTTCAATAAATAGAAAATGTGAAGAAATTCCAAAGAAACGACGACCTGTGTTAGGAAACCTGACATGGGTCGTTGTTTTTATTGTGTCAGGTGATACAATGAACGTATCTTAAGCAAAGACATTAAGGAGGTACTCGAATGGCTGAAAAAGAACTGCGCCGAAATTTGGCAGTCCTTCCAATTGGTACAATTCGTGAACTGACTGATTTGACTGATCGACAGATTCGTTATTACGAGGAACAGCATTTGATTATGCCACAGCGGACAGCTAGTAATCGCCGGATGTTTTCTTTGAACGATGTTGATCGTTTACTTGAGATTAAAGATTATTTGGATGCTGGTGACAGTATTGCTGATATCCAAGCAATTTATTCGAAAAAAGCAGCAAAACAACGTGAGCCAGATTTATCTGCTCATGAAATGCGCCAAGCACTAGCGTCAGAGTTTATCAACCTTGCCGGATTTTCGGTGAATAAGAAAAGAAAGGGCTATTAACAATGCCAAAGCATGATTATACAAAAGATGATATTCGCAACCTCGTAAAGTCAGAAAATGTTGAATTTTTACGTTTAACATTTACTGATATGTACGGAATTATCAAGAACGTGGAAGTTCCAGCGTCACAACTTGAAAAAGTTTTAGCTAACAACATGATGTTTGATGGTTCATCAATTGATGGGTTTGTACGGATTGAAGAATCAGATATGTACTTGTACCCAGACCTTTCAACGTTCATGATTTTCCCATGGGCGACTGATTCACACGGTGGTAAGGTTGCACGGATTATTGCCAGTGTTTACACGGCGGCGCGCGAACCATTTATGGGCGATCCACGGAATGTCTTGAAGGAAAACTTAGCTAATGCTAAAGCTGCTGGTTTTGATGCCTTCAATATCGGACCTGAACCAGAATTTTTCTTATTCAAGCTTGATGAACTTGGCAAGCCAACGACTAAATTGAACGATTCCGGTTCATACTTTGATTTGGCACCACTCGACATGGGTGAAAACGTCCGTCGTGAAATCGTTTTAACACTTGAAGAAATGGGCTTTGAAGTTGAAGCTGCGCACCACGAAGTTGCTCCTGGTCAACACGAAGTCGATTTTAAGTATGCTAACGCGCTTGAAGCTGCGGATAACATTCAAACATTTAAATTAATCGTAAAAACAATTGCCCGTAAAAACGGCTTATATGCAACTTTCATGCCTAAACCAGTTTCTGGTATCAATGGTAATGGGATGCACGTTAACATGTCACTTTTCGCAGAAGGAACCAATGCGTTCTTCGATGAAAATGATGAAATGCAACTTTCAACAACCGCTTACAACTTCTTGGGTGGTATCTTGAAGCACGCCCAAAACTTCACGGCAATTACTAATCCAACTGTTAACTCATACAAGCGATTAGTACCTGGTTTTGAAGCGCCTGTGTACGTGGCGTGGTCTGGTTCAAACCGTTCACCAATGGTTCGTGTCCCAGCTTCACGTGGGCAATCAACACGTTTGGAACTTCGTTCAGTTGACCCAACTGCAAACCCATACTTGGCCTTGGCAGCTATCTTAGCATCAGGCCTTGATGGGATTAAGGATAGCCTTGAACCAAACGAATCAGTTGATCGTAACATTTACTTGATGGACGAATCAGAACGGATTAAAGCAGGCATTAAGGACTTACCTGATACCTTGTTAGCAGCCGTTCGTGATTTAGAAGGTGATGAAATTGTGCGTGATGCATTAGGTTACAACTTATCACAACAATTTATCGATGCTAAGTTGCTTGAATACCGTCAATATCGTCAAGAAGTATCAGCATGGGAATTAGATAGCTACTTGGACTTGTACTAAAAGCTACAAACCAAATAGGTGACTATTACACCTATTTAGAAATACAATCGAAAAACGGACATCGCAGTTAATTGCGGTGTCCGTTTTGAGTTGTGCCGCTATTTGTTGGTAGCCTAATAAAAGTGACCAGTAATTAGTGGAACATGATAATATGGTAGGTAATACATAGAAGCTAGGAGATGGACATGGCAAACTATTTACCAGTAATCAATACGAATTTTACTTTGTTTGGTGGGCATGCTGAGACGGTGCCCGTTGGTTGGAGTTGGAAAACGGAAGAGCACCCAGCGTTTGAATTAATTTATGTTTTAGCAGGTGAACAACGGACAATTAGCGATACGAATGAATTTTTTATTTGTGCCGGGCAGATGATTTTGATTCCAATTGGTATTCGCCACACTAATTATCAGGTGGGGAGTGAAAAATTAAAATATTTCACGATGCACTTCAACTTGGAATCACCGGAGCTAAAATATTTATTGATTAGTGGTTATGCTAATCGCATTATCACAACGGAAACCGCAGGGCATGCAGCATTAGTTGCGCAACTTGATACCATTGTGGCGATGATTCAAGCTGACTATCAATTGTTTGATTATCTGAATTTACAGGCGAGCGTTTTGGATGTTATCTTAACTTTGACCAAGGCATTGCAAAATGATAAAGCTTTGAAAGTCAGTCAAGGCGAGATTAATCAGTTTATGCTGTGGCAAACATTGGCGAGCGATATCAAAGATAAATTAGATTATCAAATTTATCATGCGAACCATGCCACTAAGATTGCTATCGCAGAGGTGGTTGAAGCCCATCACATTAGTCAAAGTTACGCCTTGAAGTTATTTAAAAAGTTTACGGCTAAAAGTCCTCAAGCTTATTTGATTGATTTGAAATTGGCGACTGCCAAACAGCTATTGTTGCAACCCAATATGTTGATTAGCGAGGTGGCGGAGAAGCTGGCATATTCCTCGCCAAGTCACTTTACACGAGAATTCACTAAGAATATTGGTATGTCACCAAGGCAATATATTGTAGCTGGTAGTGTTGATGAAAACTAAATTTGTACGAATTAAGGATAGTTCAGAATGAATTATCCTATTTTTTGTGGCGTTTTTTAATGGCATAATATATCTTGTAAGCGGTTACAAAGAAACGAAAAACAAAGAAATATAACGCAATGACACGGTTTGTTGTGAAAAACATACCGCGTGATGCAATGAATTAGCTAACCGTAAAAATAAACAAGCAAACAACTTAAAACGAATAAATAACAGACAAATGAGGAGCAAGTATGTCATACACAATTCAAAATCCAATTATTCCAGGTTACGCACCAGATCCATCAATTATTCGCGTCGACCATGATTACTACATCGCCACGTCAACTTTTCACTTGAATCCAGCGATTAGTATTTACCACTCAACCGACTTAGCTAACTGGGAAATGGTTGATCATGGTTTGAAAAATCATGAAGTTGATCTCCGGGGTACTAATACACCGGCTGGTATCTGGGCACCACATCTATCTTACGATGTGGCCACTAAAAAGTTTTGGTTGGCATATTCACACATGTTGAACATGGAAGGTCGTGAATTTAACGCCGATAACTACGCAATTTCAGCGGATAGTATTCATGGTCCCTGGAGTGAACCAGTTTTCTTAGGTGCAATTGGGTTTGATCCATCGCTCTTCCATGATGAAGACGGGCGCCATTACATGACAATTTTGGAATGGGAAACACGTGATGGATATCAACACCCAGGACACATTGTCATCCAAGAAATGGATTTGGCTAATAATCAATTTATCGGTGAGGCAGTACGTGTAACGCAAGGTTTTACAACGCGCGGTTGTGCCGAAGCACCCCAAATTTACAAGCGCGATGGTTATTATTACTTGGTGCTTGCTGCTGGTGGGACGGGGTATGCCCACGGAGTTGAAATGGGTCGCTCAAAAAATATCTTTGGCCCATACGAAGCTAACCCAACAAATGAACCAATTATCACGTCAGCACCGCAACATATTTATAGCTTAGGTGATCCTGATGCCGGACACTTTGAAGCATATAACCCACATTCAATCATGCAAAAATCAGGCCATGGTTCGATTGTTCAGACGCATACTGGCGAATGGTATATTGCGCATTTGATGTCACGACCATTGCCAGGCACGACTTTGAACCCATTAGGACGCGAAACGGCTATCCAAAAAATGACCTGGAATGATGCTGGTTGGTTGCAAATGGCCGATGGTTCAAATTTAGCAAAAATGACAGCTCCCGGAATGACAGGCGTCGAAGCTGGTGAAACAGCAGGGCATTCATTCGAGGATCAGTTTGAAAATGAAACTTATAATGTCCGTTTCACAACGCCCTACCGTGAGCAAAATACAAAATGGGTCAATACAAGCGAAAATCAAGGACATTTGCGAATCCATGGTGAAAACTCATTCTTTTCACGCATGAATCCAGCCATTATGGCAGTTGCAGCTTCAGCATTTGAATTTGAGCTTGAAACGCAACTTGAATTCCACCCAGAACACTACTCACAAAGTGCGGGGATGAACATGTATTACGATGCTTCAAACTGGTTATATGCCCGCTTGTATCACTCAGAATCATTAGGTGGGACGACTTTAGGAATTTTACAGGCTAAACAAGGTGAACGAATTGAATTCATTCACGACAAGGTCTTTATTCCAAATGGCGTTGTGGCGCTAAAATTTGTAACAACCTTTGGCAAAACCAAAATTTACTACCAAATCGAAAACCAAGCGTGGAAACAAGTGGGACCAGAATTTAACACCGCTTACCTATCAGATGAAGGGGTTGGTGGTTCGGAAGGTGAAATTGGTGGATTTACAGGCTTGCTATGTGGAATTGGTGCTGTCGATGCGTACCGCCACGAATCATATGCAGATTTTGATTTCTTTAAAATGACTAATAAATAAGCATCAATAGGAAGTGTAGCGCCTAGACTAAATGGAAGTGGGGCGAAACACATATAGAAGGAGAATTATTATGAAAAGTATCTCACTTAAACGGATGATTCCTGGTTTAGTAACTGGGGCCGGAACCTGGCTTGGTCCATACATTGTTGCGGTTTCAATTTTCTTGCCATTGAAAATTCAAGCACTTGATGCACCGCACAAGGTGGCATTGGTCGCTGTATTTTCATCAATCGCGATGGTAATCGCAACGATTGCAAATTTATTTGCCGGTGCGTTATCAGATAAAACTAAGTCGCGTTTTGGTAAGCGGACACCATGGTTTGTGATTGGTGGCTTAGCTTCAATGTTGTTACTGATGGGAGCTGCGTGGGCACCATCAATTGCCATCTTGTTAGTTTTTTGGTCACTTTATCAAGTCACTTTGAACATGTCAGTCGCTTCAGTTGGCGTCTTGATGGAATACACGGATAAGGAACAACGTGGATCTGCTTCAAGTGCGTATGGTATTGGGATGTCAATTGGGAACTATGCTTTCCCAATCTTGGGTGCGATGTTCATGAAAAACATTACCCTTGGATTTATCGTATTCGGATTAATTGCTGGGGTCGGTGGGATTTTAACGGCACTTATTATCAAAGAACCATCAAACAAAAATGTTGTTGATTCGCCAGTTGAAAAGAAAGAAAAAAAGTCATTCAAGGAATTGCTTAAATTGATGCCCGGCGTGAAAGAAGGGCGTGACTTCTATCTTGCTTTAGGTGGTAAATTATTATTCGGAATCGGTCAGTTCTTAGTTGTTTCATACCAAATGTTCATTTTGACGGATTACATGAAATTGAGTGAAAAGACGACCCAAGATACGATTCAACTTATCTCAGCGGTGATGATGGTGGCCGCAATCGTCGTTGGCGGTTTAGTTGGACCTTTGGCAGATAAAATTAAATCAATCAAGTTACCAACCTCAGTTGCCGCAATTTTACTTGGGATTGGTGCCATCTTCCCATTCTTCGCTGCGAAACCTTGGACAATGATTGTTTTCGCCATTATCGGTGGGATTGGAATTGGTTCGTGGAATGGGATTGATCAATCATTGAATGTCACAGTTGGTGAAGCTCTGGATAAGGAACGCTTAGGTTTCTTTATGGGAGTTTACAACTTGGGTAACACCTTATGTCAAGCTGCAGCTCCAATTATTGCCGCTGCTTTGATTTCAACTTTAGGTTTCCAAATGATTTTCCCATTCGCTACAATTTTCGCAATTGCCGGTGGGGTGCTGATTCTAATGATTAAGAGTGTTAAGTAAAAAAATGCAAAGAAAAAAACATCTCACGTAGAGGTGTTTTTTCTTTGTATGTGAGAATTTGTTGTGTGTATTAAAAATTTTAATAGGCGCATTTACGCTGAATGCTTACAAGGCAAAATAGTTAAAACGAATAATATGAGTGAAAAAATGGTTTTAATAAATTAGATAAATATTAAGCAGGCAACCGTATTTTACTATTGTGCGTTATAAACTTGCACAAATTCTTTTGCAAAATCGGTCATTTTTACCTGGCCTAGAACGGGCATATGTTCATACAAATCTGCATAGAATTTATCTGGTGTACGACCAGCTATATTCATTTGTAGAAATCCTTTTGCTCCCGCTTCAGTAAGACCACTTGCAATTAAGCCCGCTAATTGTTGCCCATCTGTAATTTCAACATATCTTAAATCAGGCATATCCAGCGCTTCAGCTAAAATTGGAACATACTCATCAGGAGTACTCATTTCGCTAACTACATAAACAACATTGTGTCCAGCAGTTGGCTTTTTCATTGCAGATAGAACTACTGCAGCAATATCACTAGGCGCAACCCAAGCGTGTGGAATGTTAGAGGGAACGTTGCTTACAATCGTGTGGCTTGCTTTGATTGAAGGGATATTCGCATAAAGATTGCTGTAAAAGCCAACTGGTCGAATGAAGGTGACATCTACTCCATTGAGTTCAAGAAGTGCATTTTCAATGAAATGATAGATAGGCAAGGCGCCAACTTCTGGACCGTTTTGAGCCGCAATGCTACTTAAGTTCACAACATGTTTCACACCGCTATTTTGTACAGCATCACGAAAATTGTTACCAACTTGTTGGGCACGTTCAAACATGTTTCCTCGATTTTGAGAGCCACTAACGGAAAGCATTAAGTAAGCTAAGTCTGCTCCCGAAAAAGTATCTGTCAAGAAATCAACGTCCTCCATTGAACCGACAGCAGCTGTTGCCCCAAGTTTTTCTATTGCGGGTACACGTTCAGGACGTGTCGTGATGATCAATACATCATGTCCATCTGCGATTAATTTTGGAACAACAATTCGATTGATATTTCCGAGAGATCCTAGCATAGCAATTTTCATAGTAATTTGCCTTCTTTCTTTTAAAAGATATATCTATCTTTAATGATGATTAAAATATAACAGATAGGGTTATATTTTGTCAATAGGTATAGCTCTATCTGTTTTAATTGTTTTTTGGCGTAATTTCACATAAAATGAAGATATGAAAATTAAAGATGAAGAAAAATATGAAAGAATCCTACAAGCTGCATCAGAAATCATCGAGCGCGATGGCGTGGCGGCTATCTCAACCACAAAAGTCGCAAAACTTGCCGGCGTGCCACAATCAAATATTTATATTTATTTCAAAAACAAGGAGGATTTATTGGTCCAACTTTTCAAAAAAATTAGCGGTAGTTTGGGTAAGGGACAACGAGAAATTTTAGCTAGTAATTTAAGTTTAGAAGAAAAAATAAAAGCAACAATTAAAAACATGTATGATTTTTCAATCAAGAATCCTGACGCAATGGTAGTAATTGAGCAGGTTAAGCAATTACCTGAATTAACACCTTATTTTGCTGCCACATGGGGAAGCACTGAAAATCCTGTAATGGTCATGTTGCATCAAGCAATCGCGGAAAAAATTGTTCATAACATTCCGGATAATATCGCAATGGCAATCGTATTTACAACAATTAATCGGCAAGCACAAAGTATTAATGAGGGCGTCTATACGGAAAAAGAATTTGGATTTGATGAAGTTTACAATTTAATTTGGCGGATGTTTTCGAACTAGTAGGTTGAGGGTATAAAGCGGCGGCCTGAAAATAAACTTGTTAATTCGTACTTTAAGAAAAATAAAATCCCGTCATTCACCGTAAAAAACGGATATGACGGGATTTTGATATGCGAGAATGGTTAAGCAATTAGGGAGTCATACCGGTTGATGACCAATTCAAGTTATCTTGACTCGAGAGACTCACGCGCAAAATTTGACGTAATTCTGCATCAGGTATAGTCCGTAACAACGTAAGATCTTTTTTTGATTTGGAGGTTGTGCCAGCAAATGTGGCGACATTAATCTGAGCAAAGGCATCTGCATAGGTAGCTTGTTTTTGTGGTGATAATTTTGCCGTTGCTGGACTAGTGGTTAACATGCGCTCAGCAAAACGGCGTCCAGACTGATACAAAGCAGCGTGATCAGTAGCGAGCATTTGTTTAGCTTTTGATGAACCATATTTAGCTGTCCATGTGGTCAGCAAATCAATTGGTTTGGCGTGATAGGCTAATTGGTGATTGTGATAATCATAGGTTAATTCGCCATAATAGTGTGGGGAGACGGGTAAGGCCCCTTGAGTTATGTCGGTTAATCCAGCTTGTGTCGTGATGCTTTGGGCGTGCATATGACCGGAGATTGTTAAGTGTACGCCGTATTCTCGCAATACTTTATCAAAAGTCTGGTAATTATTGACCGCAAAGTGACCAGCAAGATTGCCATGGACTAGAGCGCTATGGTGTAAGACGGGAATTATTGTTGCCCCGGCTTTTTTAGCAGCTTTTAAACTTGCGGTGATGTAACGGCCGGTTGCTGGTTTAAAATAGCCATCATCTGCAGATTTTTGTAAAGCTTGATTATGGTCGTAGATATTTGAATCTAACATCAGGAACCAAAGCTTTTTTGCAGGCTTAACCAGATAAGAAAGACTGGCGGCGTCTTTAGTACTTGCTTGGGTGTAGCCGTCATTTTGGAAAATTGTCTGAAAGTCGGCTGGTGACATTTGATCAGTGAGATTTGTTTTTGCGCCTTTAAATGAACGTGCTTGGGGGTTATTAATATCGTGATTACCTGGGATAACATATGTTTTGATGCCGGCCTTACGTAATCGCGTCAGTTGGTTAGCGAGATATTGGGCGTTGCGAGCTTCACCATTACTAGTCAAGTCACCAGCAATGATGACAATCGCTGGTTTTGTTTGCAGTAACTGAGTGATGGTTGCTTGTAAAATTTGCGTATTATAATTAATATCCATACCAGCACTAGTATTTTCAAAAGTTTTCCAAGCGGTTCCGTTATCGTGAAGTTGCTCGGCGAGTACGTGCGTATCAGAAAGTACCGCGATTTTGATGTTTTGGTTAGCGTGGATTGGTGCTGTATTTAAGTATGAGGTGTGTTGATGATATAAGGTTGCCCCGATGCCCGCAAGCACCAATAGTATGATACCAATGATTGGAACTAGTAGTTTTTTCATAATGCTAATTATACTCATATTGAATGTGATGAGAAAGCAGTTTTCGGAATACGGCGTCGTTAAAAATAAGCAACAAGGGGATATTCACTCCTTAAGTGGCAAAATTGTTAAACAAGTATGGTTAATCGTGAGAAAACGTGTGTTGTGCTTTACTTGCAGTAAACACAGAGGTTATACTTATAGTTGGAATTTTGCACGTTGCACTCAGCGTTTGTGGATATGATGAGTGGTGTCTTTAACGGTTTTATTTCGTAGGCACAAGTATTTTTAATATGCATTTGTAAGTTGCCTAGTAATCAAAGTATTGAATGCAGGTAACTGATAAGGAGAAAACAATGGCGTTTGTCGATCAAGTTAAAGTTGAAGTAAAAGCCGGAAGTGGTGGCGATGGTATCGTCTCATTCCGTCGTGAAAAGTTTGTTGATATGGGTGGTCCTTTCGGGGGTGACGGTGGTCGTGGTGGTTCAATTATCCTCCGCGTTGATGAAGGGCTACGGACTTTGATGGATTTCCGTTACAACCGTCACTTCCGCGCTGAACATGGTGATAAGGGTGGTACCAAGGGTATGACCGGCCGTTCAGCCAAAGACATGTATATCAAAGTCCCACAAGGAACTACAGTTTCTGATGCTGATTCTGGTCAAGTGCTCGTTGATTTGACTGAAAACGGTGATGAATTTGTGATTGCGCGTGGTGGTCGTGGTGGTCGTGGTAATATTCACTTCGCGACACCTGCCAATCCTGCACCAGAACTTGCCGAAAATGGTGAACCTGGTCAAGTACGTAACATTAAATTAGAATTGAAAGTTCTGGCCGACGTTGGTTTGGTTGGTTTCCCATCTGTTGGTAAATCAACATTGCTCTCAATCGTAACCTCTGCTAAGCCTAAGATTGCTGAATATCACTTTACGACCTTGGTTCCTAACTTGGGAATGGTACGTTTGGATGATGGTCGCGACTTTGTTATGGCCGATTTACCTGGTTTGATTGAAGGTGCGTCTACTGGGGTTGGACTTGGGATTCAGTTTTTGCGTCACGTCGAACGGACGCGGGTTATCTTGCACGTGATTGATATGAGTGGGATTGAAGAAACTGACCCATATGAAAACTACGTTAAGATTAATGAAGAATTGAAAAATTATGATCCATCAATTCTTGATCGCCCACAAATTGTGGTGCCTTCAAAGATGGATATGCCAGATGCTGAAGAAAACTTGAAGAAGTTTGAAGACCGCTTGGATGAAGATCCATATTTGGCAGAACGCCCATTAGTGATGCCAATATCTGCATTGACACGTCAAGGTTTAACACCATTGTTGGCAACGACGGCGGACTTACTCGACGTAACACCTGAATTCCCAATGAAGGGGATTGACGCTGATGTTGAAGATGCTATGTATGAACTTGATGAGGACGAACCAGCCTTCACAATTTCAACTGGTCAATATGGCGAATGGGTCTTGAGTGGTGAAAAGATTGAAAAACTTTACCGCATGACTAACACAACCACGGATGAAAGCTTGATGCGTTTTGCGCGTCAACTTCGTGGAATGGGTGTTGATGATGCCTTGCGTGAAGCTGGAGCACAAAACGGGGACGAAGTCTTGATTGTCGACTTCCGCTTTGAATTCTCAGATTAAATATTTAATGCAGCACTTTCAGTTTTTCTGGAGGTGCTGTTTTTTTGTTTTTACTTATTTGACTTATAAGAAAGTATGGCTCTGTTCCGTCTGACGCGGGATTGAATAAACTTGGTCACTTCGTTAGTTAGGAATAATGTAACTAGCGAAAACAGTTACCGACCACAGGCCGTAGTAGCATGGAAAAAAGCTGAGAACCATTAGAGCCCCAGTAATTCGATGATTGAAAAGTGCGGAAACGACAATCCCACGCTAGAATAAATAGCCATTTTTTGATTTATAATAAAGTATCGATTTGAGCACAGCCCAATCTTGTGGGGGCATTGATATTGAACAATTTTAAATAATAAAGGACTCCAAGTCCGTTAGATTATGGCTAACGTTCCGGGAGTCCTTTATTTGGAATTTTAGGTAAATTTTGAGTCGCGGATATAGGTGCTAAAAGTTATTAAACGCCGAAATGCAATAAAAAGCCAACTGCAAAAACAGCGACGAACAGGACGAGAATGAGAATCAATAGGCGCCAGCTGACTTTAATTTGGGCTTTGTAAGCGGCGAGAACTTCTAGGCCACCAACTAGGGCAATCGCTAAAATTATTTTGAGCGTCGCTAGGAACCAGTGGTGTGGGAAAGCATCGAAAGCCAGCAGACCACCAGTAACAAAAAGGACTAAGTAGAGCGCGCGGTTGACAGTTACCAAAACTTTGAGGCGTTTATTTGTACGCGCAAAAATAATGAGGATGGAGACAACTAATAGTAACATTGCGCAGATTAAATGGAGTAAGAGAGTTATTGGCATGGGAAAATCCTTTCTTAATATTTTCAATTATTATATCATACCACCTAATTAGATTTTCAAAGACGCAGTTGAATTGTGAGCCAGAGGCCTAGGTAGTTAAGCCAAATGATAAATAAAATTGTCGCTAATTCAACAGATGTTTTTCGACAATGAAAATGCGAAAAGACGGTTGATTTATAAATTTGGCTTTGTTAATATATACCGATGGTTCATCGGACGTTGGCAAAAAGTTAAATATAAAAAAGTTTAATTCGAGGTAGAAAAGCATGGTAGTTGCAACAGAAGAAGTTGAAAATAACTCAGGATTCAATATTGGTGACTTGGTTCAGGCAAAGAAATTTGCAAACCTGGAACATGATTTTGAAGGAACCGTTGAAAAAATATATGATCACGCACTACTAGTGGTGATTACTGAGAATGATCCAGAAGATCAATCTACTGTTAATGAATATAATCACCGGGCCATCATCCGGATGAGTGAAACAGAAGTATTGATTCCAGCACCGGAACCAGAGCCAGTTGCCACTGATGAAGCTGCGGATGTAGTGGCTGACGGTGAGTAGATTTATTTCATTTTTTTGGAAATTTCATTAAAAATAAGATTAAACAGATTAATTATTGCAAATTCGCGAGAATCGTATATAATTAATCTTGTATTGCGAAGTTAGTTTAGTGGTAAAATAACAGCTTCCCAAGCTGTGGTCGCGGGTCCGATTCCCGTACTTCGCTTTTCAGACTAATAAAGTCATTCAATTTAAGGATAACAATCAGCGTTCGCTCAGCAAGTTTGGGGTGTTGTGAGCCAGACCGAATTAGATTGTTGGCGCGTTAATTGATAATAATTGCATATCTAATGAGTGGAATTTATTTCAATTAGAGTGGTACCACGGGTAAAAACTCGTCTCTTGCAGTAAAATGTGAGTGACGAGTTTTTTTGTTTCTTTGAATTATGAATGAATTTGTTACGACTGGGATGGATTAGTCTGAATTAACAATTATTGTGATTACTAAAATGAAATAAACAGCAGATAGGGAGATAGCCAAAATGGATAACAAGACACAAGTAGCTAACGCAATCGCCGCAGTATTGGGCGACCAATTGAGCTTCGATGATATCATTGTCAAAATTGAAGTACCAAAGACCTCAGATTTGGGTGATTTAGCTTTTCCAACATTTATGTTGGCGAAGACAATGCACAAGGCACCCCAACAAATCGCCGCAGGTATTGTTGAAGAAATCAACAAAGATGGCTTTGAAAAAGTTGTTGCAATGGGGCCTTATGTTAACTTCTTCTTAGACAAACAAGTTGTTGGTGCCAACATCTTGAATGAAGTTTTGTCAGCAGGGGCCGACTACGGTAACAATGAAGATGGGAACCATGGTAACGTGCCAATTGACATGTCATCACCTAACATCGCTAAGCCAATGTCAATGGGGCACTTGCGTTCAACAGTTATTGGGAATGCCTTAGCTAACATTTTGACGAAGAACGGGTATAACCCAATCAAGATTAACCACTTGGGTGACTGGGGTACACAATTTGGTAAGTTGATGGTTGCTTACAAAATGTGGGGATCTGAAGAAGCAGTTAAAAAAGACCCAATTAACACGTTGGTTAAGTACTACGTGCGTTTCCACGAAGAAGCTAAGGAAAAACCTGAAATGGACGATGAAGGTCGTGCATGGTTTAAGAAGCTTGAAGACGGGGATGCGGAAGCACAAGAACTCTGGAAATGGTTCCGTGATGAATCATTGAAGGAATTTTTGACGCTCTACGATGAACTTGAAATTACTTTTGACTCATTCAATGGTGAAGCATTCTACAACGATAAGATGGATGCAGTTATCGATACTTTGAATGAAAAGCAACTCTTGGTTGAATCACAAGGTGCCCAAATTGTTGACTTGGAAAAGTACAACTTACCAGTGGCAATGATTAAGCGGACTGATGGCGCTACTTTGTACATGACCCGTGATTTGGCAGCCGCCATTTACCGGAAGAACGAATACAACTTTGTGAAGAGCTTGTATGTCGTTGGTGGTGAACAACGTGAACACTTCCAACAAATGAAAGCAATCTTGAAGGAAATGGGATACGCCTGGTCTGATGACATTGAACACATCCCATTTGGTTTGATTACGGTTGATGGTAAGAAACTTTCAACTCGTTCAGGTCGGATTATTTTACTTCAAGACGTGTTGGATGATGCCGTTAAGTTGGCAGGTCAACAAATCGAAGAAAAGAACCCTGATCTTGCTAATAAGGAACAAGTTGCCCGCGAAGTCGGAATTGGCGCCGTGGTCTTCCATGACTTGAAGAATGAACGTTTGAACAACTTCGACTTTAGCTTGGCTGAAGTGGTGCGTTTTGAAGGTGATACTGGTCCATACGTCCAATACTCACACGCACGTGCCCAATCAATCTTGCGTAAGGCAGGGAACCCAGATCTTGCCGGCGTTGACTTGAAAATTTCTGATGAAGCTGCTTGGGATACTTTGAAGGCCTTGGCTGACTTCCCAGCAACTGTTCGTCGTGCGTTACGCGACCGCGAACCATCAATCATTGCCAAGTATGCTTTGAACTTGTCTCGTGCTTACAACAAGTACTACGCTAACTCAAAGATTTTGACTGATGATACTGAAAAGCCAGCTCGTTTAGCACTCGTTAAGTCAGTTGCGACTGTCTTAGCTGAAAGCCTGCGTTTGCTTGGCGTACATGCACCAAACGAAATGTAATTTATTGGAGAACCGCGATGTAGAAGTCGCGGTTTTTTGTGATGTTCTCAAACTATTGCCTAGGGTATATTCCGTGGTACGTGAGTATTCTTAAATAAAAGTACAGAAATGAGAATCCCACGCTAGAATAAATGGAGATATTCTAGAGATTTTCTGATGAGTTTTAGGAAATACCAACACTCAATAGCTAAGGACTTCTTAAGTACGCGATAGTTGTATTTATGCAGATAATAGTATATGGTTACGTTAATTGGTATAATTTGGGGCTATTTTTACCAAGGGATAAATTGTTTTAGTAACTTACGATATCCATAGAATATGTATGGACTCGGGGTGGGTTGATTTTTGGCTCATTCTTGCAGACAGAAATTGAGGGGAAAACAATGGTACCAGACATTTCATCATCATTAGCAAACTTAGTTAATACAACACAACATCACTACGCACATATTGCTGCGGGACATGATTTTATCCGGGCATGGGCGATTCAATTTGAATTAGTGTATACCGATTTTCGGGAAGTAATTCGGGATTTACCCGCAGATCAAGTACCAGCGTTCACCCAAGCGTATCAAGCAGTTTTCTCATATGAATGGGAATTTGTCGCTGGTGGGTTAGCTGGCTTTCAAGCAAAATATCCAACAAAAGCTGATTTGGAAAGTTACAAAAAAGCGGTTGATGATTTAGTGGAGCTTGCAGAAAAACTCCAGTAAAGTTAATCGGATTGTATTAAAGGGGGGGCTATATGATTAGGACTGAAAAAAATATTGCCTATGGACCACTTGACCAACAAACATTAGATGTCTACGTGCCAGATAAACCAAATGGTGCAGCAATCTTGGATTTGCACGGTGGTGGCTGGTGGCAAGGCGATAAGGCAAAAGAAGCCAAAATTGCGACAATTTTAGCTGATGCTGGCTATCTCGTAGTAGCCGCTAATTATCGTTTAGCGACTGCAACCGAAAATCATTATCCAACTCAAGTTGATGACGTCAAACTAGCAAATGAGTGGCTGATTAGTAGTGCTTACGATTTTGATCGTAAGCGCCTTGGGTACTTTGGCGGCTCAACGGGTGGTAATTTAGCTACTGAGTTAGGCTTAGCTACTGGGCGGCCATTTGTCTCTTGGTCAGGTTTGTTAGATTTAGCGGGTTTTTATAATACTCACCTTGAATTGGTACCAAAACAACTTGTAATTGGTAAGTCGGTTCCGAGTGACCAAATCGATCAAGATGGAGCGAATGATGCGTATTACAAGTGGATAATCATTAATTTACTCGGGGACCAAGTGAGCCCCGAAAAATTAGTTGCGGCGACATTGTATCAACGGATTAGTAAGCAGTCTGGACCTGGATTGTTAGCTAATTCAATGCATGAAATTGTGCCAGCTTATGAGCATCAAAAAGTAGCACAACTATTGCAGGAAGCTGATGTTCCAGTTGAAACAATTTTGTTAGCAGGGAATCGCCATGCTGAAGCATATCAAGAAGATGCGTTACCAGCGACCTTAGCATTTTTGAAACGGTATTTGCTGGCGTAAGAGATTGAAACTAGTTTTAAAATTTTAAATATTGGAGCGACCATCTTTCAAAACGAAGGGTGGTCGTTTTTGTGCGGTCTGGATTGGTAAATTTAGGAAAAATTCAGACATCTTGGATGATTTCTTTTCCATAATGGGGCGTTAATTTAGTATAATGAGAAATAATTAATGAAAACGAGGAATCAATCAATGAAACGAGCCGTAGTTACAGTTGTCGGAAAAGACCGGAGTGGTATTATCGCAGAAGTTGCCACTGCTTTAGCGAACCACCAAGTTAATATTTTGGATTTGAGCCAAACGATTATGGATGATGTTTTCACGATGAGCATGTTGGTAGACGTCACGGCTGTGGATGAACATTTTGATGATTTACAAGATGATTTGAACGAATTAGCCGGTGCACTTGGTGTTACCATTCACACGCAACGCGAAGAATTATTTGACGCGATTTCAAAAATTTAAGGCGGGATAAGATAAATGGACATATCACATATTCAAGAAACAATTGCCATGGTAGCCGAAGAACATTTTGATATTCGGACAATCACGATGGGAATTTCACTATTAGACTGTATTGATGCGGACCCTGATCAAGCCGCACAAAATATTTACGATAAAATTACGACCAAAGGTAAGAATTTGGTCGCAGTCGCTGAACAAATCGAACGTGAATACGGCGTACCTATCACGAACAAGCGGGTAACGGTAACGCCAATCGCCTTGGTTGCCGGTAAGACAGCAGCCAAAGACATGATTAAGTATGCCAAAGCAATGGACGCTGCTGCCAAAAAAATCGGGATTGATTACATCGGTGGCTATTCAGCTTTAGTCCAAAAAGGCTTCAGCAATGGCGATTTAGCACTGATTAATTCATTACCCCAAGTATTAACGGAAACCGATATCGTCTGTGCCTCAATCAACGTAGGCTCAAGCAAAGCCGGCATCAACTTAGATGCCATCAAGTTGATGGGTGAAAAAGTTTACGAAATGGGTCAAATTAACGAAGTTGCTAATTCAAAATTAGTCATTTTTGCCAATGCGGTTGAAGATAATCCATTCATGGCTGGTGGATTCCACGGTGTCTCTGAAGGCGACGTGGTAATTAATGTCGGTGTTAGTGGACCCGGTGTGGTGAAACGGGCGCTGGAAGAAGTTAGGGGCCAACCAATTGATGTCGTTGCTGAAACGGTCAAGCGCACAACGTTCAAGATTACGCGTATCGGCCAAATGGTTGGTTCATTAGCCGCTGATCGGCTCGATGCTGAATTTGGGATCGTTGACTTATCATTGGCACCAACACCAGCGCGTGGTGATTCAGTCGCTGAAGTGCTCGAAGAAATTGGCCTCGAACAAGTCGGTGCTCACGGCACAACCGCGGCATTAATGCTCTTAAACGACGCCGTTAAGAAGGGTGGCGTGATGGCTTCACAACGTGTTGGGGGCTTGTCAGGAGCGTTTATTCCAGTATCAGAAGATGCGGGGATGATTGATGCCGTCGTTGCCGGCACACTATCGCTTGCTAAACTAGAAGCAATGACTTCAGTGTGTTCAGTCGGCTTAGACATGGTCGCAATTCCCGGTGACACGCCAGCCACAACAATCAGTGCAATGATTGCCGATGAAGCAGCCATTGGTGTACAAAATAATAAGACAACGGCCGTTCGCCTATTGCCTGCTAAGGGTAAGGGCATCGGCGACACGATTGAATACGGTGGCCTCTTTGGGAGTGCACCTGTCATGGAAGTAATTGATAAGTCATCCGCTGACTTTATTAATCGTGGTGGCCATATTCCGGCACCAATTCATTCGTTTAAGAACTAAAATAATTGTGAGAGACTCGACATTTAGGTGTTGGGTCTTTTTTGCTACTAGTGGCTAAATGTGATGAATGCAAGAAATTTGTGTAAAACTTGTGATAATAATCACGAGGAATAACAAAAAATGATATAATGAATTCGAATATACTTATAAGGAGATCATCATATGAAAAAGACAGAATACAGCGTTGGTTTAGACATTGGTACCGGATCAGTCGGATGGGCTGTAATTGGAGATGATTATAAATTAATTAGCGCAAAAGGTAAAAATTTAATTGGAGTTCGGCTATTTGAAGGTGCTGAAACGGCCGAAGAACGACGTGGATATCGAACAACTCGGCGACGGTTATCTCGCCGCCATTGGCGATTAAACTTATTGAATGAATTTTTTTCATCTGAGCTTCAGTTGGTTGATAATAATTTCTTAGCGCGATTAAAATATAGTTGGGTGCATCCTGATGATACCAATAATCCCCATTTTGGTGCGGGTATTTTTGCAGACCAAATCAAAGAAAAAGAATTTTATAGCAAATATCCAACAATTTATCACTTACGTCATGAATTGATGATAGATACAAAACAACATGATTTACGTGAAATATATTTAGCAATTCATCACATTGTTAAGTATCGCGGTCATTTTTTGAACGCAGCAAATCAAATGAGTGCCAAAAATTCATTCAATGTTACGGCTTTTATTCATGCGATGGAAGAATATAATGCTGATACGGAAAATATATTTGCAACAATAATTAATCCCGAAAAATTTTCGCTAGCATTAACAAATCATAATGCGCGTAATAAAACTGTTCGAGTTGAAGACGCAATGCAGTTTATTGAAGGTGACAAGTTAGCACTCAAGGCAATGAAGGCAGTGCTAACAGGATTAGTTGGTAACGTTGCAAATATTGAAACAATTTTTTCTATTCCAGACTTGGATAAGGATGAAAAAAAGTTATTCAAGTTGAATTTCGATGTGGAAGATCGGGATACTTTACTAGAACTAATTCGAGAAAAATTGTCGGTTGAACAGGCTGAAATGTTAGATGCAATTATTGAAGCCTATGAAGGTATAACCTTGAAAATGATTTTAGGAGAGCATACTTCAATTAGTGCATCAATGATTGAAAAGTATAAAGCTCACCATGAGGATTGGGAATTTATTAAAGCAAATATCCGTAATCGGGAAAATAAAGATGAAATTAATACAGCATATAAAGCCGTTTTGAGTGTCGATGAAAATCTGCATAAGGACGGCCTTAAGGTATTCAAAAAATTAATAAGCGCTGCTGAAATTGTTGAAAACGATAAGGCTGATTTGTTAAATAAAATTGAAAATGATGAATTTTTGCCACGACAACGGACAAAGCAAAATGGAATATTACCTCATCAATTACATTTAGCGGAACTTGAAGCAATTATTGAAAAACAAAAAAAGTATTATCCATTTTTGGCAGAAGAATACACGCAAGAGGGGAAAACACAAACAAAATTAGCAGGATTACTTAAATTTCGGGTTCCGTATTACGTAGGTCCGCTAGTTGAAGCTGATAAAGTTGCTGGCGATGGTACAAATCACTGGTTGATTCGTAAAAGCAACGCTTCTCAAAATATTACACCTTGGAACTTTGCTGATATTGTTGATAAGGACGCAAGTGGTGAAGCGTTCATTTCACGTTTAACAGGTACGGATACTTATTTGATTGGTGAACCAACATTACCTGAAAAAAGCCTGTTATATCAGGACTATAATGTACTTCAAGAATTAAATAATGTGCGTGATGAAAATCATCGGCGACTGGACGTTAGAACTAAACAAGCAATCTTCGAGAAAGTTTTTAAAATTCACAATAAAATATCAGCACAAGTTGTTGAAGAATTTATCTTGAGTCAGACTGGAAAGAAATTTGAGATTAATGGTTTAGCGGATACAAAATCAAATACATTTAATAATCAACTCTCAACTTATAATTTTTTTGTTAGTGTTCTTGGACGTGAAAAAGTCGAAACACTCTCACCACAATTACTTGAAGAATTGGTTATGGTGCAAACTGTTTTTGAGGATCGAGAAATTAGATTACGCCGTTTGGCACAACCACAATTCGCTGTATTTAGTGCCGATGAGAAAGAAAAATTGGCAGCAAAACATTACACCGGTTGGGGGCGTTTATCCCAAAAATTGCTAACTTCTAAATTTATTGAAATTAATTTAGAGACAGCCGGTGACGTAGTTCCACAAAAACATAGTATTTTTGAACTGTTATACCATACTGATCAAAATTTAATGGAGATTTTGAATAATGGTGATTACGGTGTTCAAGATTGGCTTAATGAACAAAATAGTGTACAAGAAGAGAACGCTATTAAAGAACAAATTGAAGCACTTGCGGGGCCTAAGAATATTAAACGAGGTATCACGCAAGTATTCCGTATTCTAGAAGATTTGCGTAAAGTTCTTGGTGGCAATCCAGAAAAAGTTTATATTGAGTTCGCGCGTGAACCTCAAAATACAGGAATAACTAACTCCCGTTTACGGCGAGTTCAGGATTTATATAGTAGTGCATCACTGAATGAAACGTTTAAAGACTTAGCAGCTAGTTTAGCGGAACAAACAAAAGAATCAATTCAGGATGACCGCTTATATTTATATTATCTCCAAGAAGGTAAAGATATGTATACGGGTGAACCGATTGAGTTGGAGCACTTGTCTGAATGGTATGATATCGATCACATCATTCCACAAGCATTTACCAAGGACAATTCATTAGATAATCGAGTGTTGGTAAATCGGGGCACAAACGCGCGGAAAGCTGATTCACCCACTTACACGGATGACATTATTACAAAACGTAAATCTTGGTGGAAATCTTTGTTGGAACTTGAGTTAATCAGTAAAAGTAAGTATGAACGTCTAACAAATCGAAAAGGTGATTTTTCAGAGGCACAAACTAGCCGGTTTATTGCACGACAACTAGTCGAAACGCGGCAGATTATTAAAAATGTGGCCAATTTGATTGATGTTAACTATGCTGCTGAGGGTAAACATATCACTACCGCGGTTAAGGCATCATTAACGGCAGAAATGCGACGCTATATTGCGTGGCCTAAAAATCGTGATATTAATGATTATCATCACGCACATGATGCATTGTTGATGGCAACTGTTGGTAAGTATATTGATCGCCGTGGTTTCTTTAGTAAAGGACGGGTTAGTGACGCAGCAGGTAACAGTTATTATCGGTACACTAAGGATTGGATGAAAAAAGTCCGTAGTGGCGCCAAAGATGATAGTGTTCGAATTCAACCATATGGATTTATTGTAGGATCGATGAATTCTAAGGATATTCAACAACAAGTTAATCAAGATACTGGTGAAATTGTCTGGAGTGACGCTAGTCGAGAATATATTTGGAAAGTTATGGATTATTCGAAAATTTTGGTAACAAAGCGGAGCAGTGATCAAACTGGACAATTATATAATGAATCACGTTATCAAAGTAAGTTGCATGATGTTAAATCGAAGGGGAAATTTGCTTTTGACAAACATAAGAGTGTGGACCTATATGGTGGTTTTGATTCGGCTAAGCCAGCATATGCAGCATTAGTGTTTACTAAGAAAAAATATCGATTGGTGAATGTTCTACGGGAGTGGGTTGAAAATGCACGCGGGAATGACGAATTTTTAATTAACAAAATTCGTGAAATGTACCCAGATGCTAAACTAGTCCTTAATCACATTCCTTATGGACAGGTATTGGTTAAAGATGGAGCTTTAGTGACTGTGTCATCGGCAACTGAATTACACAATTTTCAACAATTATATTTGTCTCGTGAAGAGTATAAAAAAATTAGTCAATTATTAAAGGCACAACATGAAAAAATGGGCGATAATGACAATTTTTTAGAAGCGTTTGATTTAATCATGACGCATGCTAAAAAATATTATCCATTACATCAAAACGCTTTAACCAAGGTTGAGATGAAGCGTGCTGATTTTGAAACGTTATCATTTGAAGATAAACAGCAGACATTGAGTCGAATTTTATTAGCTCTGCATGCAAATCCTTCAAACACGGATTTAAAAAAAATAAAGGCGTCAGGTGAGTTTGGACGTTTGAAAAATACTGGTGTGTTAAATGAACATGATTTATTTGTATATCAGTCAGCAACGGGACTATTTGAACAAAAATATACAGTTGAAGAGTTAGCGAAACGGGCAAATCTTTAGACACCAATAGGACGCACTCTGCAATTGAGTGCGTCTTATTTTTTATGTTACTAAATTTATGCAAAAAAAAAGGCCATAAGGCCATCTCCAAGGAGATAAATAAGCTCAGTCGAAACTTTGCTTTACTTCAATACTGTATGTCAGATCAATGACATTGAACCGATGTGGTATGACTAGTACCACAAATATATTATAACACACCGGAGGTGAAAAATGAGTTGGCGATCGTTATTAATTACGCAACATTCAAAGTTAACGTATAAGATGAATCATTTAGTCATTACAACACAGACAGATGTAATTCAAGTTCCGATTGATGATGTTAGGGTTGTAATTGTTGGAACAACTCGTGCTGCAGTAACTAGTTATGCGGTGATGGAAATTATCAAGCATGATATTAAGTTAATTTTTACAAGTGAGAATGGTATGCCGATTGGGGAAATCAATCGGTACCATGGGCACACTAGTCGTAACATCAATATTTTAAAGCAATTTAAGTGGTCAGATATGCGCAAACAACAACTATGGCAACTAATGATACAAACAAAAATTACCGTTCAACAGCAAGTATTGGAAGAAACAAGTAATAATAGCGAGGCAATGGACAAGCTTGTCGATTCAGTTGAAGTGGGTGATGAAACAAATCGTGAAGCTGTTGCGGCAAGGCTATATTTTCCGCGACTATTTGGTAAAAATTTTACTAGGCGGGATGATAAGCAAGTACAAAACGGGGCACTAAACTATGGATACGGTATTTTAATTGCGAATTTAGCGCGCGAAATTTCAGAATTTGGATATTTAACAGAACTGGGAATACATCATGATAATGCAAATAATGAATTTAATTTGGCGAATGATTTGATGGAGCTATTCCGTCCGTTGGTAGATCGGATTGTTTATTTGCAGGATAAGGGAGAACTAACAAATGCAATGAAAGGTGATTTAATCAATGTTATCAATCTATCAGTCGGTTGGAATGGGAAAGAAACGCAAATTACTACCGTGATTACGGAAGTTGTGCGGACAAGTTTATTGTTTCTTGAGGAGAAATCAGAGCTACCTGAATGGCGGATTGAGATATGAGGTATCGAGTTATGCGATTAATGTTATTTTTTGATTTGCCTGTATTAACAAGTGAACAACGTCGGAACTATCGTCGTTTTCGCAAACAATTAATTAATGAAGGCTTTTTGATGATTCAAGAAAGCGTTTATGTACGAGTAGCAATAAATCGAAAAAGTGCCGAATTTCTTGAAAAACGATTATTAGATGTAGTACCACCTGAGGGTATCGTGCAAACGTTAATAGTAACTGAAAAACAATATGCTTCAATGAATTTTCTGGTAGGAGCAAGTATTGACGATGTGAAAAATAACGATGACAAGGTAATTATCATATGAAATATTTAGTAACTACGTTTCCGTATCAACCTGTTGAGATTGAAGGCTTGACCGTGTTAGGAATTAGTGACACACAGTTATACTGGCAAATATTAAATGGTTTGTTAGATCCAGAGAGTGAAAAGGTAATTGTTAGTATCAATGACAAGGTTGTAAAAAAAGAATACAGAGTACTAGGGGATATCGCCGGAATTTCAGAAGTATCAAGCCTATTTAAAAAACAAGCGATGAGTAAATTAACGGCTTATTTAGATGAGCATATTCAACAACGAATGTTTGAAATAGATTGTGAAATAAAAACAATGCTGTGGCAAGTGATTTCGGAGAGTGATTTGCCCCTGGAAATCACCGATGGATGGGATGTTGGTAACGTCTTAAAAGCCCAGAATATCAACGTTTCTTCATTGGAAACGGGCTCTGGATATGATAAAATGGATAGTATAATAAACATTGCGAGTGAACTTAGCGATACTAGTTTGCTTATTTTTTCAAATGTACATCTATACTTATCTCTCGAACAAATTGACTATTTGTTTGAGGACATTAAACAAAAAGAATTGTCGGTTCTCTTCCTTGAAAAAACAACATCTAAATTGAGACTAGCTCCCGAATTTGCAGATAATAATCACTTTATAGACGATGATTTTGTTCAGCTTTAAGACTAAAAGTTCGAACAAAAGATGCAGAAAAAGGTGATAGCGTAAAAGTATGTTCGTTGGAATGTTATCAATACGAACGAGCTGTCTGCTTCAGATGTATGTCAGATCAATGATGTTTGAACCAATTCTTAACGCAATTTGGGATTAACACAAGCTTCAGATGTATGTCAGATCAATGATGTTTGAACCACGCATCACAAATCAATGCGCACAACGCAAGCTTCAGATGTATGTCAGATCAATGATGTTTGAACCATGATTGTTGTGTAAGTTGTAACTGTGTTAGCTTCAGATGTATGTCAGATCAATGATGTTTGAACCATAGCTGAAAGTGACCTTAAAGCTATTAGGGCTTCAGATGTATGTCAGATCAATGATGTTTGAACCACACCGACGCTAGCCACAACGCTAGTGTTAGCTTCAGATGTATGTCAGATCAATGATGTTTGAACCCCATTTGAGCAGCGCCAATCCCAATGGCTAGCTTCAGATGTATGTCAGATCAATGATGTTTGAACCAAAGTTGGTGACTATGACGTTGCTAAAGCAGCTTCAGATGTATGTCAGATCAATGATGTTTGAACCGGTAAGTAGCGTCAATTAAATCGTCTGGTAGCTTCAGATGTATGTCAGATCAATGATGTTTGAACCTTGGTAGCTTGAGCGGTACACAGTCAGCTGGCTTCAGATGTATGTCAGATCAATGATGTTTGAACCAACGCTTCATAGCTACCACATTTACAGTGTGCTTCAGATCAATGATGTTTGAACCATTACGATCATCTTGGCGACCTAACGCATTGCTTCAGATGTATGTCAGATCAATGATGTTTGAACCACTGCATTCGTAGCGCAATACGTCTCGGTAGCTTCAGATGTATGTCAGATCAATGATTATTGATGATCGTCAAGATTGGGAACTTACGGATAGTGAGTTAAAAAAACGGAATGAAGAACGGTATATCGTGGCGCTTAGATGTGTATTAAATCAATGAGTTTTGAACCTTGCTGTACGTTGAATGCTTACGTGGTCAATGGCTTCCTATTTTTGTACGAATTTTAATAGCTTTTGAGTACCATCCAGAGTTAAAACACCATTGGTGGTAAACGATTTGATTGTAGCGATATGGAAATAGCTATTCAAAACCAATCACTTGCATTACGATAGCATGTGAGACAAAATTATCTTGGGTACATCGAAGATAATGCGGGCAATTACAGAGCTTCAAGAATTTATTCGCGTTCGTCGTAACTCAAGGAATGTATCGTATTACTACAATTTTGTTTTCGTCAATCACGGGGATAGCCTAGCAAGTTGGAGTCAAACCCAATTGTCTATTTTTGATAACTTTGTTTCATTTGGAGTAAGTAAAATAGGTGTAAAGTGATGATTTATATTCCACGTGACGTATTTAAAAATATCGATAACATGAACAAGGTGTTTGATGTTTTAAATCAATTTAAAATGCTTGATATTGGGACAGTGCAAGATTTCAAAGTGATGGATGAAAGGTTCACGCATGTAGTTAATTTTATTGAGCATGACTTGCACGAACAGAAGCTGCTAAATACATTAAGCAAAGTAGCATTATTTAAAAAGAGCAACCAAAATCAAGCTTCATATACGTATCAAATTAACAATCAGTTTTCCAATCGAGTTGTAATGGTTCCTAAAGGAATTGCTTCAGATGTGTGTCAGATCAATGAGTATTGAATCTTAGTAATGACTGCTTTATCACCCGTTGACTAGGGTGCTGTAATTGTATAAGAGTGTAGAATGATTGACCGTCTCGAAACTATCATTCACTCGTTGTTTAGAATCTGTTTGCTTGTTTGCAAGCGGACTTCAAATTAATTTCAAGTGCTTGAACCATTTTTTATAGTTAATATGATGGTATTGAGGAAAAAGAAAACAGTCCAAGTATTTATGTTAGCTTGAATCACGGAAAGGTGAGGGTGTTTGAACTATGATAAGAGAATGTTATGTAGATGCTCTTAAAACACTTAAACTAAGGACAGCTGATGATGTTGGTGAGGTTACTCGTTTGGCTGCGGATAGTATGGGATGGAAATATAAGGTGATTAAAGATGTCTGAAAAATTATTTATAGATGATCGCCCAGATACAATGCTTACTGAAAAAGAATTAGCGGAACGGTATAAGGACGTTTGGATGATTGATATGACAACGAAAGAGCAACAAGCTAGCTTGGCGAAAATGGTAAAACGGGCTAAAGAAATGGGGTTAATAAAATAAAAAACAATTCACATAACAGTGAGTTGCTTTTCATTTGGTCCACAATACCTTCCGCCCAACTAATTTAAATCCATCACCGATATTTCAATACAAAATCAAGAATTCCAAGATGCACTGATAGATTTTGTAAATACAAACAAATCACCACTGAGGCTCCTAAAAATTTTATGAGTCTTTTTTGTGCATTTCCGTCAGAACATTGTATAATTACCAGAGCTTACAGCAAGCGATGAAATCAATATAGGGAGCAATCTATGATCAAAAAAGAACGTTTGACAGTTATTGCCGAGATTTTAGAAAAGGAACCGGTGGCTAGTCAGCAGGAATTAGTTGCTGCACTTGCTAAACGTGGGATTGATGTGCAACAATCATCGATTTCACGTGATTTGGCAGCGTTGAATTATGTTAAAGTGACGGGTGCTAATGGGGTTACGCATTATCAAAAAATATTAGCTAGTGATAGTCGCGACCGTGATCATTTACATGAAATGGTCAGCGAAGTGATGATCTCGATTACACGGATTCAATTTATGAATGTTATTAAGACATTACCAGCTAATGGGAACTTGTTAGCGGCGGTGATTGATGACTTGGCAATGCCTGAAGTTGTGGGTACGTTGGCTGGGCATGATACAATTTACGTGACTAGTCCAGACGAGGAAACTGCCACGAGATTGTATGATGAGCTGCTTGAATACTTGAGTTTAACGGATATTTATTAATAATTGATTTAATTTAGAAGGTAACGAGTTAATTCGCAAAGCAATTAGGAATAATTGTGGTAAAATTCATGTTACGGTTTTTGTGGTATACAAATAAAAAGTCGCAAGTGTTTTAAATTAATTAATGGAGTACCAATGAAAAATAATTCTTCTGTATCAACATTTAAAAAAATAAGAATCAAAATCGATGACGTAATTGGGCCGTTTTGGCGGCGCTACCAAATTAAACGGTGGATTATTGTTTTAATTCTGAGTGTCATTTTTTTGCTCAGCGCATATTTAACCTTTGAAGCGAAGACCGCCAACGTCAAAAATTTACAGGCGGCACTTGAACAAACGACGGAAATTTACGATAAAGATGGTGATAAAGCCGGTACATTGTTCGCCCAAAAAGGGACGTATGTGAAGTTAGATAAAATTTCACCGAATTTACAAAATGCAGTGCTTTCAACCGAAGACCGGAATTTCTATCATGAATATGGATTCTCTGTCAAAGGGATTGCCCGTGCGGTCGTTCTTGCGGTACGTAATAAGTTAACCGGTGCCGATTATATTGCGGGTGGTGGTTCAACTATTACGCAACAGCTTGTTAAGAACGCGTTGCTTTCCCAAGAACAAACGGTTTCGCGGAAGGCGCGGGAAATTTTCTTATCAGTTGAAGTTGAAAATTGCTATTCAAAGCAAGAAATTTTAACGATGTATCTGAACAATGCTTATTTCGGCCGTGGAGTCTGGGGTGTTGAAGACGCCTCTGAACGGTACTTCGGGGTGCATGCAAGTCAACTTAAGGATAGCCAAGCAGCGACCTTAGCGGCAATGCTACGGTCACCAGTGATTTATGATCCAATTGCTAATCCTAAGAACTCGCACGCACGTCGGAACTTAGTGCTGGACTTGATGGTTGAAAATAAAAAATTACCAGAAGCCAGTGCCAAGGCTGCTCAAGCGGCACCAACGCACATTGTGAATAACTATAAACGCGGAGCGACGTATCAATATCCATGGTTCTTCGATTCAGTTATTAACGAAGCGATTAACAAATACGGGCTAACCGAATCAGATATTATGAACCGTGGTTATAAAATTTACACAACATTAGGGCAACGCATTCAAACTTCGATGCAAAAGCAGTTTGATGCTAGTTGGAACTATCCAACGTCAGATGTCCAAGCAGCTTCAATTGCAGTTAATCCTAAAACGGGTGGGGTGCTTGCGGTTATTGGTGGACGTGGGAAACACGTTTTCCGTGGCTTTAACCGCGCAACACAGATGAAACGCCAACCAGGTTCAACGATGAAGCCACTAGCTGTCTATGCGCCAGCAATTGAGAATGGCTACTACTATGACTCCGAATTGAGCGATAAGGAAACGTCATTTGGGACCAATCATTACAAGCCAACCAATGAAAATGGTCTCTATCAAGATAAAATGCCAATGTACAAAGCACTCCAACAAAGTGTGAATGTACCAGCAGTTTGGTTACTCAATAAAATTGGTGTTGATACTGGTTTTGATATGGCGCAATCATTTGGCATGGATTTGACGGATGATGATAAAAACTTGTCACTAGCACTCGGGGGTACCCATACAGGGGTCTCACCATTACAATTGGCACAAGCATATGGTGCCTTTGCAAATAGTGGAACGATGAATCATGCGTACTTTATTCGTAAGATTGTTGATGCCTCGGGTAAAGTGATTGTTGATAACGAAACACCCAAAACAACCAAAGTCATGTCGGCTAAAACCGCTAACACGATGACTAGTATGCTCCAAGGTGTCTTTAGTTATGGTACTGGGGCTTCTTCAAAACCATACGGCTATGCGATTGCTGGTAAAACTGGGACGACTGAAGCATCTGGTACAAATGAAAAGAGCGGTTCAAATGATAAATGGATTGTCGGCTACACACCAGACTTGGTCATGGCGACATGGGAAGGTTACGACAACAATTCATCCGGTAAAACTTTATCAGCTAATCCAGCATACAACGTCGGGCCATTGTTCAAAACGGAAATGTCTGCAGCCTTGCCATATACTAAGGGCACAAAGTTTAGTGTTCCTGATGCGAACGTCATGGCGGCTGGAAACACCTCGAACAGTTCGGTTGATAACTTCTTTAATTCATTTGGCGATGCAAGTAAGGGCGTTAAAGACGGTGCTAACAAGGTCAAAGACAAAGCTAAAAATTTGTGGGACCAAGTCAAAGGGCTGTTTGGTTAAAATATGACCAACATGCAGATTTTTTCAAAAAATGGAATGATTTGCGAACCAACGGCGGTCAGTGTTTTTAAAACATGTTATGATATATCTACAAAATAAATTTAAATAAAGGTGATTAAACGATGGTTAACATTTACGATACAGCGAACCAATTAGAACGTGATTTACGTGAAACTGATGAATACAAGGCTTTGGAAGAAGCATTTGGTACGATGAAGGCTGACCAAGAATCATACTTGGTTTTCAAGGAATTCCAAAATGCCCAAATCGAAATCCAACAATTGATGAGTCAAGGCCAAGCGCCTGACGAAACCAAGATGAAGGAATGGCAAGAAATTGCTGCCAAGATTGAAAAGTACCCATTAGTGCAAGCTTTGATGGCTCACGAACAAGCAATGGACGTAATGATGCGCGACATTAATGCGATTGTTACTAAGCCTATGGCAGATTTGTACAAAAACTAATCCAACAAGCGGAGTTCTCAGCTAATCGTTGTCATGACGGTCAGTTGGGAACTTTTTTATTGAATTGCAACGACTTAATTTCGGTTGACGTGGGATTGAATAAAATTTGTCACTGCGTTAGTTAGTGATAATGTTCAAACTAGTGGAAAACAGTTGTCAACCACAGTAGCATGAAAAAACATTGACAATAGAACCTCTGCAATTCGATGATTGAAAAGTGCAGAAACGACAATCCCGCGCTAGAACCATAGAAATCAACAGTGGCTTGACGTTTCGGATGCAATGCAAAATTATTGATACAAGTTAGTTGAAACAAAAAAGGCCACAGGAATTAAAATTAAAGGCAATTCGTTAGTTGTGAAGACAATCTCATTGTCATTACAACCGCTTTCGAGTAAAATAATAAAGTATGAATTTAAGAGAGAAGGAAAAGTGTTAAAAAATGAAAACTAAATATAAATTGAGTCTCCTTTCAATGTTGACCCTCTTGGTCGTCTTCTTGAGCGGATGTGTGCGCACGAAGAAGGTTGATGGGAATTTGATTCCATTTGGGATGGTTTGGAACTACTTAGGACACCCACTTGAAAATCTTATGAATTGGATTGCGGGTATGTTCGGTGGTGTTCATGCTGTTAACGCGGTTGGTTGGGCCGTAATGATTTTGACGATCATTGTGCGTTTAATCTTGTTACCAATGATGGTTTCACAACAACACAAGTCAACGATTCAACAAGAAAAGATGAGTATGTTGCGGCCACAACTTAACAAGTTGCAAGAAGCTTCTAAGAACGCCACGACACAAGAAGAAAAAGCCGCTGCCTCACAAGCTACGATGCAAGTGTACAAGGCGAACGGTGTGTCAATGACTGGTGGAATTGGCTGTTTACCAATTTTGATTCAATTACCAGTGTTCTCAGGTTTGTATGCGGCTATTCGCTACTCACCATCATTATCCGGTGCAACCTTCTTCGGAACTGCTTTGAACAAGCCAAGCATGGTGTTGGCAATATTGGCCTTCGTCGTTTACTTGATTCAAGGTTGGTTGATGCTCATGGGTGTCCCTGAAGAACAAAAGAAGATGATGCGTACAACGATGTTCTTGAGCCCCGTGATGATTTTGGTCTTCTCATGGTCAACTAGTGCGGGTCTTGGGCTCTACTTCTTCATTGGTGGGGTATTTGCCATCATCCAAACTTTAATTATTAACATCTTACGTCCACGGATTCGCGACAATGTTTCTAAGACTTTCATCGTTAAGGAAGTAGCTGATGAAATTTTGAAGGATTTCCGCAAAGAAGTGAAGGGAACTGAAGTTAGTTCAAAGCCAAACGCGGCAAAACAAACTAATGACCCTAACAAAAAGCGTAATGCAGGTAAGCAACAACGTAAAAATTAAGCGTAATGAAAGAATCTGATTTTTATATCAGGTTCTTTTTTCGTGCAACAGGCACAAGATTAATGGTACCGTGGCATGGGGTATAATACCCTGGAACGATTGTTGGTAAATAATCAAGCGACCGAGGTATTTCAATTTAGTGGGACATGAAATTATTTTGTTCGGTTCAATTCAGCCAATCGAGGGCTATTTTATGTTAAACTAGGCAATACAATAAAAGGACGGATGAATATTAATGGAAAAGATTACAAGTAAAGCAAATAATCGGATTAAGGCATGGGCTAAGCTCGCAACTAAGAAGGGGCGCGAAACTTCAGGCACCTACTTGTTGGATGGTTGGCACTTAGTACAAGAAGCAATCAATCACAATGCCAAATTACGTGCGATTATCTTAACAGACGAACAATTAACTGAACACGAAGCCGCTTTACCAGCCGGTGTGCCAGTATTTGTTGTGCCAGAAGATATCGCTAAGCACATTGGTGACACTGTTAACCCACAAGGGATTTTTGCAGAAGTTACGTTGCCAAGCAAGACATTTTCACCAAGCTACGTGCACGAAGGCGCATGGTTGCTTTTAGATAAGATTCAAGATCCAGGTAACATCGGTACAATGGTCCGGACTGCTGACGCTGCTGGCTTTAAGGGTGTCGTTTTAGGTACTGGCTCAGCTGATGCATTTGGTCCTAAAGTTGTGCGCGCAATGCAAGGTAGCCAATTCCACTTGGAACTTCTTCAAGGTGACTTAGTTGAATGGACAAAGGCGTTGCAAGACAACAACTTGCCCGTATATGGTTCACAATTGAATCCAGAAGCTAAGAGTTACCGGACGATTGATCGCGTAATGGACTTCGGTTTAATCATGGGTAATGAAGGCCAAGGAATGGCTGACGAATTAGCAGCGGCAACGACTGCTAACTTGTACATTCCAATCGAAGGCCAAGCTGAATCATTGAACGTTGGGGTTGCCGCTGGTATCTTGATGTTTGCAATTAAATTAGATTAGTAATTTGAGGGGGTTGGGACGAATTTGTTCCAGCTCTTTTTTATTATGTGTTATACGAATTTAGCAGCGAATATCGATATTGATTTATTTTTTCACAAAGTGGGGGGAGTAATGGCGATTTGATAGGGTTTATTGCAGAAAAATGGGAAAATATCTACGTGATGTGAGCGGTTACTATTGCTAAAAATCTCACAATTTGTTAAAATTTTTCATAGTAAATAAGATTATATGAAAATAATTTTCAAGAAGAGGGTTAAAAAATGGATTATACAATTGGTGTCGATTTAGGAACTACTTCAACTAAGGTTGTCCTTTTTGATGAAAACAGTCACGTGATTGCGACTGCGAACCACGGTTATCCTTTGTATCGTGAATTGCCTGATATGGCCGAAGAAGATATGAACGAAATCTTCCAAGCTACACAAGATGGCTTGATGGACGTTGTACGCCACATTGATTTTGAAGCTGGCGACAAGTTGTTAGCTGTATCATTTTCTAGCGCAATGCACTCGTTGATTGCATTTGATAAAGACTGGAATGCATTAACGCGTGTGATTACTTGGGCCGATACGCGTGCCGTTAAGTACACCGAAGAATTGAAGTCAACGGGCTTGGGTCAAGAAATTTACTCTAAGACGGGGACACCAATTCACCCAATGGCACCACTTTCAAAACTTTTGTGGTTGAAAGCAGAAAAGCCTGATATCTATGCTAATGCTGCTCACTACTTGGGGATTAAGGAATATATCTTCCACCGTTTGTTCGGTGCTAACAAGATGGATATTTCAATTGCCTCAGGGACAGGTTTGTTCAACATCTTCAACTTAGATTGGGATGAACAAGCTCTTAGCGTGACTGGTATTGATAAGTCACAATTACCAGAACCAGTTGAACCATACGAAATGGAAACTGCCATGGCTGAAGAATACGCTAAGGTAATTGGTATTCCAGCCGATACACCATTTGTTTACGGTGCCGGTGATGGTCCATTGTCTAACTTAGGTGTGAACGCTATTCAACCAGGTGTTGCGGCGGTTACTATCGGTACTTCTGGTGCTATTCGAGTGGTTTCAGATAAGCCCGTTATTGATCCTAAGGGCCGGACATTCACATACGCCTTGGACAAGGATCACTGGGTTGTTGGTGGACCAGTTAACAACGGTGGTGATGTCTTCCGTTGGGCTAAGGACAACTTGTTTGATGCAGAAAAATCAACAGCTGCATTGTTGAACATGGATCCATATGATTTGTTAACTGAAATCGCATCTAAGGTACCCGCTGGTGCGGATGGATTGTTATTCCACCCATACCTTGGTGGTGAACGTGCGCCAATTTGGGATGCCAATGCGCGTGGTTCATTCTTTGGTTTGACGCACGAACACGGCCGGGCCCACATGGTTCGTTCAGTGCTCGAAGGAATTATTTTCAACATCTACATGGTTTCATTGGCCTTGGAAGAAGTTGTTGGTGATTTACACAATATTCAAGCAACTGGTGGGTTCGCACGCTCACCATTGTGGCGCCAAATGGCTGCGGATATCTTTGAACAACCAGTTACAGTACCTGAAGCATTTGAATCAGGCGCTTTAGCTGCCACAGTTGTTGCTAAGAAAGCATTGGGCATCATGGATAACTTGGAAGATATTGCTGAATTAGTTGGTGATAGTAACACTTACCAACCTAACCCAGAAAACTACGAAGTTTACCGTGAACTTGCACCAATCTTTATTCGTTTGAGCCGTCAATTCAGCCCAGAATATGAAAACATTGCCAATTTCCAACGTAAGTACAACCACAACAAGAAGTAATCAAATAGCTAACGATAAATGCGTTCCTGAAATAAGGGATGCATTTTTTGTATCTTGTCTTGGCACTATTCCGTCTGACGTGGGATTTATAAAATGTGATGCATGATGCCATCACGGTGACTGGTTCCAGACACGCAGTGGGAATCAATCTGAGAAACATATCCAAATTACACGCTAGAAAAATTTTAGCCCTTATCCTCAACGGAAATATGTGCTTCACACATATCACCCTAGTCGCGGTGTAAAGGCTGCGCCCGTCAAGTAATTTACTGTCACTCCGTTAGTTAGGACTAATTCGCAAATTAACGAAAACAGTTACCAACCACAAGCCGTAGTGGCATGGAAAAAACAACACTGACAACAGAACCTTAGTAATTCTGCGCTAGAACCAATATAAAATTGGCGCGCTAGGGTGATTACGGAAATTTGAAGAAAGTGTGAATAATTGGTCCGACCAGTTTTTTGTAGTATAATGAATTCGAAGGTTAATTAACCTAGAAAGAAGGACGACTGCTTGAAACAAAATGATTGGCGAACAGATGTGCAATATCGTAGTTACATCGACGATTTGTTGGTTAAAGATGAAGTGCAACAGTTGCAAAACTACGTACAACATCACCACTCAGATCGTTTGACACATTCTTTGAGCGTTTCATATCAAAGCTATGTTTGGGCTAAAAAGTTACACTTGGATGCACGGGCAGTCGCACGAGCAGGCTTGTTACACGACATGTTTTACTATGACTGGCGTGATACAAAGTTTGAGCTTGGTTCGCATGCCTTCATTCACCCACGGGTTTCCTTGCGCAATGCTGAAAAGTTGACGGTTCTTTCACCAATGGAAAAGGACATCATCTTGAAGCATATGTTTGGCGCAACGATGGAATTACCATCATACCGTGAGAGCTATTTGGTCGACATGGTTGATAATGTTGCTGCGGTACAAGAATTTTTCCTTCCAAAGTGGAATGCTTTCAAGGCAAAATTTGCTAACATCTAAACACGCTTTTTACCAACAGCCAGTTTTGCCGATTCGGTGAGCTGGTTGTTTTCTGTTGTGCCGGTTATGGTGTTGAGGCTAATTTATTAACTTAGGCACTCCGTTAGTTAGTAATGATTCTCAAACTAGCAAAAAACGGGCCGCAATAGTATGGGAAAAACAACACTGTTAACAAAATGATCATTACGAAACGACAAGAAACTTAGGGCATATATAAAAATTGCACAAATTTTAGGCGGTGAAATAAAATGGTAAAAATTTAAACATAGATTTTGCTTATTCATCTATTTTTGCGATGAATTATTGTGAAAAAATGAACTTTTTATGAATGTTAAGAAACATTGTTTACATAGGGAAAAAAAGCGTGCTATAATTCTAATTGACAAAAAGTAAGTATTATTAATTTACAATATAGATTATAAGAGGAATATATATCATGGAAAACGTTACTAAAGATGGTTTGAGTTTGTGTCCAAAGTTCGCCAAGACTTTTGAAATTCTTGGTCGTAAGTGGAATGGGATGATTATCGAAGTTTTGCTTAACAACGGGGTTTCACGTTTTAAAGATTTAGCAGCAGCTGTTCAAAACTGCTCTGACCGGGTCTTGGTCGAACGTTTGAAGGAATTAGAAGAAGAAGGTATTGTTGAACGTCGGACTTACGAAGATTCAGCTTTGATTAACTATGCTTTGACTGAACGCGGTACTGCAATGCGTTCAATGATGGATGCCATTCACGAATGGGCTGATCAAACTTACGCACAAGCGATTTAATAATATTATTTATCTATAGGCTGGCACAGAAATGTGTTGGCTTTTTTGTTGCGTTAAAAATTTGCATTTGACAAGGGGGTGTATACTTGATTAAGTTTCATGAGTTTAGGAAGGAAGCGAACTAAGAATGGATGTTGCATCCAATCGTATTTTCACCAAGGAGTTTTGGCAACTGGCTTTAGTAAACTTAGCTAGTATGCTGACGTTTTATAGTTTGATGGTCTCGATAGGGCCGTTTGTCGTGGATACATATCACGTTTCGACCGCGTTAAGCGGAATTGTTGTGGGGGTCACGGTTATCGGGACGCTGCTATCACGGATGGCAGCTGGATACTTGACCACCATTTATAGCCCCAAAAAATTAATGATTGTCGGTATGTTGGTCTTAGTGCCATCATTGCTTTTATATCAGATTGAAATCGGCGTGGGCTTTTTAATCGCCGTGCGTTTTATTCAAGGGATAGCTGTTGGATTAATCGGAACAGTTACGAATACGGCCGTGGTCTTCGTCGTGCCAAAGTTGCGCCGGAGTGAAGGTATTAGTTATTTTAGTTTGAGTACAATTGTTGCGACGGCGATTGGCCCATTTTTCGCACTATTGTTGACACAGTTTGTTAGTTATTCAGTTTTATTTTGGATTGAAGTAATCATTGCACTGATCGGTTTGGCGGTTGCTTGGAGTATTAATCCAACAACGGTGACCTTTGAAACTAAAAATGTGTCCAAAGAAATGCCATCAGCACAAAAAGCTGAAGATCGTGGAATTCGGCAATTCTTAGAACCACGGGTCTTTGGTTTGTCAGCATTAATGTTTGTCGTGTCATTTGCCTATGCCAGTCTACAAAGCGATTTGGATTTTTTCGCTGAAAAAATTGGGATTGGTGCCTTTGCAAGTTACTTCTTCTTAGTTTATGCGGGGGTAATTTTGCTTTCACGGCCGTTCTCAGGGCGTCTGATGGATGTTAAAAGCGAGAGCTACATCATGTACCCCGCATTAATCATTTTAGCAGTGGGGATGTGGTTAATCAGTGGCATGCATAGTGGGGTGATGCTTTTAATCGCCGCCATTTTCATTGGGATTGGTTTTGGTAATTTCCAATCAACTATTCAAGCAACGGTGGCCAAATTAGTTCCAAGTCACCGCTTAGGCCAAGCAAATTCGACATACTTTATTTTCTTTGATGCTGGTTTAGGATTCGGTCCCTATATCTTGGGGACGTTGATTCCAATTTTAGGCTATCGGCATTTGTTTATTGCCATGGCGATACTAGCTTTGATTGGTTTGCCATTTTATTATTTGGTACATGGCCGCCATATTGGAAAGTCAGTTTATTAATAGATTTATGTTGAGAGATTCTGTCGTTTTGGCAGGGTCTTTTTTTACGCGGTTGCACGGCGAATGCTGGCTGATTTGACAACGTACTAAAAAGAAGCGTATCGTTAATAGTTGCAGTTTTTAGGGATGTTAGCTGTGAATGTTAATAAAATAGCATTTAGAACTGACAGCATTTCGGGAAAAAGAAAAGAGGATTATTAGTTGGAAACAGAATCGAGTCAAATATTTACCAAGCCGTTTTGGCAATTAGCGATGATTAATTTCGCAAGTATGCTGACATTTTATAGTTTGATGGTTTCAATTGGACCATATGTTGTCGATACATATCATGTTTCAACTGCCGTGAGCGGGATTGTTGTGGGGATTACCGTTATCGGATCATTAATATCACGGATGGCATCGGGATACTTAACGACGATTTTTAGTTCCAAAAAATTATTGCTGGTGGGGATGTTTCTCCTTGTGCCGGCATTACTGTTATATGAAATTCAAATTGGGATTGGTTTCTTAATTGCGGTTCGGTTAATTCAAGGGATTGCGATTGGTTTAGTCGGTACAGTAACTAATACGGCGGTAGTTTTCGTTATTCCAAAGTTACGCCGGAGTGAGGGGATTAGTTACTTTAGTTTAAGTACGATTGTTGCTACTGCAATTGGTCCGTTCTTTGCTTTGTTGATGACCCAATTTGTTAGTTTCTCGGTGTTGTTTGCGATTGAAGTGATTATCGGTGTGTTTGGCTTAGTAGTTGCTTTAGGGATTGACGCCAATCGAATTAAATTTGAAATTAAACATGTGAGTGCAGATGAACCTGGTGATAAGGGGATTCGTAAGTTTCTGGAACCAAAAGTCTTTGGCTTGTCATTTTTAATGATGATGATTGCCGTTGCCTATGCAAGTTTGCAAAGTGATTTAGCGTTCTTCGCTGATAAGCTTGGTATTGGTAGCTTTGCTAGCTACTTCTTCTTGGTTTATGCCGGAGTAATTTTGTTATCGCGGCCGTTTTCTGGTCGCCTGATGGATATTAAAAATGAAAATTTCATTGTTTATCCTGGATTAGTATTGTTAGCCTTCGGGTTGTGGTTAATTAGCGGGATGCATTCTGGTTTAATGCTATTATTTGCCGCTATCTTCATCGGGGTTGGTTTTGGTAATTTCCAATCAACTATTCAGGCAACGATTGCTAAATTAGTACCCGGACACCGCTTAGGACCTGCTAACTCGACGTATTTTATTTTCTTTGATTTAGGATTAGGGGTCGGACCTTACGTACTCGGTAGCTTGGTACCAGCGTTGGGCTTCCGCCACTTGTTCTTAGCCATGGCAGTACTGGCGCTCGTTGGCTTACCATTGTACTTCGTATTACATGGTCGCTATGTTGGTAAAGTTGCCAAATAGTTGTCAGTATCAGGCTTAAATGCTGATTTGTAACCACACGTTGTTAGTAACATGCATAATGTTAATCGCACAAAATACGGTTTAACAGCAAAATAACGTGCCAAGTTTATTTTGATTTTCAAATGTCCACATGTAACCTGAATGTGGTATACTAGCAAACGAAATAACTTAACAGCGAAGATAAGAAGTAGTAGTGAACAAGTGTTGTAAACAGGGATTAGCTAGCTTGACTGTGACTAGCTAAAGACAACACAAGTGCATGAATTCACTCTTTGAGCTATGTTTGGTACATCAGATTGACTAACAAATATCGGGTTGTCACCGTTACAGGACTACTTAAGTGATTGGCTTGCTGCAATCAAAATAAGGGTGGTACCACGATTATACGTCCCTGTGTCTCATTTTGAGATGCAGGGACTTTTTTGTTTCAAGCTGTAGTTAGTCGTAATGTCCCATTAGCTAGCGTATTATTAGCTAATGGGACAACGCATTAAGGTTAACGTCATCAAATTAGTGTTCAAGTTAAGTTCAATATTTAGTCCAAGTTAAGAAGGGAAAAATTATGTCATTACAAGACACATTAACTGAATTACAAGCAGATGTTTTGGCGCAAATCGACCAAACTACTGAATTGAAAAGTTTGAACGATATCCGGGTCAATACTTTAGGTAAAAAAGGACCAATCACGGAAGTTCTCCGTGGAATGAAGGATTTAACAGCTGAAGAGCGACCTGTTGTGGGTGCTTTTGCTAACGAAATCCGTGATAACTTGCAAGCTGCAATTGAAACGAAAAAAGCCGCACTTGAAGCCGCTGCATTGAACGCGCAATTAGCTAGTGAAGCACTTGATGTGACTTTACCCGGTCATGCTGTACGCAAGGGAAACGCGCACGTTATTCAACAAATCATTGAACAATTGGAAGATCAATTTATCGGGATGGGTTACCAAATAGCCGAAGGTCCTGAAGTTGAAGAAGATAAATATAACTTCGAAATGATGAACTTGCCTAAGGATCACCCCGCTCGTGATATGCAAGATACTTTCTACATCACACCTGAAATTTTGATGCGGACGCAAACTTCACCAGTGCAAGCACGCACGATGGAACAACACGACTTTGCAAAGGGTGCTTTGAAGATGATTTCACCAGGTCGCGTATATCGTCGCGATACTGATGATGCCACACACTCCCACCAATTCCACCAAGTTGAAGGATTAGTGATCGACAAGCACATTACCATGGGTGACTTGAAGGGAACACTGTTAGCTGTTGCGCAAGAATTATTTGGTGCCAAGCACCAAATCCGTTTGCGTCCTTCATACTTCCCATTCACGGAACCATCAGTGGAAGTTGATGTTTCATGGGGGGATGTTGATGAAAACACGAAACCTGAAGATATCGAATGGATTGAAGTATTGGGGGCCGGCATGGTGCACCCGAACGTCTTGACAAAAGCCGGCATTGACCCCGAAGTTTATGGGGGCTTTGCCTTTGGTTTAGGACCCGATCGTTTTGCAATGTTGAAGTACGGGGTCGATGATATCCGGAACTTCTACTTGAACGATGTCCGTTTCTTATCACAATTTAAATAAAAAAGTGTTACTCAAGCGTGTTTTGGATTCGCGAGATAGCGTCGTTCATATAATGTGAATTGAATCAATTTAGAACGAAGGCTACTCACCAAAGCGCAACGCTTGAAAGGCACGTTAATAAAGGAGCAAGTACAGTGAAAGTATCTTTAAACTGGTTAAAAGAATATGTTGATATTGACTTAGAACCAACTATCTTGGGTGAAAAAATTGCCCGGACATCGGTTGAAATGGATGCCGTTTACCAACCGGTTGGCGACATGCATGATGTTGTCGTTGCCCGTGTCTTATCAGTCGAACCACACCCTGATTCAGATCACATGGTTATCACACAAGTGGATGCTGGTGAAGATGAACCAATCCAAATCGTGACTGGTGCCCCCAATGTAGCTGAAGGTCAATTGGTAATCTTGGCTAAACACGGTTCAAAAATTGGTGGCGGTCAAAAGATTAAGAAGGGCAAGTTGCGTGGTGTACCTTCAAATGGGATGCTGGCCGCTTTACAAGAACTTGGTTTTGACGACAAAGTTGCCCCAAAGGATTTTGAAGACGGTATTTGGGCTTTTGATGAAAAAGATGGCGTGAAGCCCGGCGACGATGTTTTTGAAGCATTGGGCTACAATGACTGGATCCTTGAAACTGGCGTGACACCTAATCGGGCTGACATGCTTTCAATGAATGGGACTGCTTGGGACGTTGCGGCAATGCTTGGTAAGACACCAAAGATGCCAGAAGTTAATTTAATTGAAAATGGTGAACGGCGGACTGATGAATTAATTAGCGCCTCAGCACCAGAAGAATTAGCTGCAAAGTACAAGCTCCGAGTTATTTCAGATGTTAAGATTGGTGATTCACCACTCTGGTTACAACGTCGTTTGTGGAATGCTGGTATGCGCCCAATTAACAACGTAGTTGATATTACGAACTACGTCTTGTTGACATTTGGCCAACCATTGCATGCCTTTGATTACGATAAATTACCTGAAAAGCACATCAATGTTCGGTTGGCAAATGTTGACGAACAACTTGTGACGCTTGATGGCGAAAAACGTGATTTACGTCCAGGGCAAGATATCGTTATCGCTGATGGTGATAAGGGCTTGATGCTTGGTGGTGTAATGGGTGGACAAGACACTGAAATTGATAACGACACTACAACTGTTATCTTGGAAGGTGCAATCTTTAACGCCCACAACATTCGCGCAACTGCTCGTCGGCATGATTTGCACTCAGAAGCTTCACAACGTTTTGAACGTGGTGTGAACTGGGATGCAACGCAAGATGCTTTAGATTATGCAGCGCAACTTATCAGTGAATTAGCTGGTGGCCGCGTTGAACAAGGAGTAGTTGAAGCAACTAATGTTGAAAAGGCACCCGTTGTCGTTGATATTACTTTGAATCGGGTCAATAAAGTACTTGGTTTGGAATTGAGCGTTGCGGATGTGGTTGCTATTTTTGATCAATTACATTTTGAAACGAGTGTTACTGGCGAAACGATGAGTGTTACTATTCCAGCTCGTCGTTGGGATATTTCAATTCCTGCTGACTTGATTGAAGAAGTTGCCCGGATGTATGGTTATGATAACTTGCCATCAACATTGCCAGTTAATTCAGCCACAACTGGTAAATTAACTTACAAGCAACAAGTAATTCGTTCATCACGCCACTTCTTGGAAGGACTTGGTTTGAACCAAGCAATTTCATATGGTTTGACGACTGATGATAAGGCCCGGATGTTTACTTTGGACAATGCCGCTGAAATCACCAAACTTGATTACCCAATGACTCAAGACCGCACCGCAACCCGGATGAGTTTAGTGGGTGGTTTGTTGGACGACATTGCATACAACACGGCGCGCAAGCAATTGAACGTGGGGTTATATGAACAAGGTCGGGTATTCTACCGTCATGGTGAAGAAGTTCGTCCCGTTGAAGTGGAACACATCGCGGGTGCCGTAACTGGTGCAATTGATGCGACAACTTGGGATGCTAAAGGCAAGCTAGTTGATTTCTTTACGATTAAGGGGATGGTCGAAGCTTACTTGGCTGAATTCGATTTTGTTGCCCCAATTACGTATGTTGCAACTAGTGACCATGTAGAAATGCACCCTGGTCGGACTGCTGATGTGATGGTTGGTGATCAACTTGTTGGGTTTGTTGGACAAGTGCACCCCGCCATTGCTAAGAACTTCAAAATTAAAGACACGTACGTCTTTGAACTTGATTTGCAAAAGTTACTCGACTTGCCTAAGCATGATCGCGCTTATGACTTGATTTCTAAGTTCCCAGCAGTCACACGGGATATTGCAATTTTGGTTGACGAAAACGTAGCGCACGCTGATATCTTAGCAACGATTGCCGGCAAGGGTGGTAAGCACTTGAAGCATGTTCAATTATTTGATGTCTACCAAGGTGAAAACGTCCCAGCAGGTAAGAAATCATTAGCGTATACTTTAACTTATCAAGATACAGCTAAAACATTAGTCGAAGAAGAAGTTAATACCGCCTTTGAAAAGGTTGTGAAGGCGTTAGTTGATGAATTACATGCTGAAATTCGCTAGGAGGCACTATGGCAGAAGCAGACTTTACCCCGCGAAATGAGCAATACACACCAGCCAAGAAGAGCAATGTTTTCGTTACGATTTTGAAAATTTTGGTGATTCTTGTGATTGTTGTTGGTGCCGCTGCAGGTGGATATTATTTACACTTGCGCAATGATACGTCAGCTTTAAGCGCTAAAAGTACGAAAAAAATTGAATTTCATGTTGTCGATGGTTCTTCATCACAGCAGATTGCCACTAGTTTGCAAAAGAAGGGTGTCATCAAACATGATTTTGCTTTTGATCGTTATGTTGCTAAAAACAACATCAATGATTTGAAAGCTGGTTATTTTGAATTGTCACCTAACATGGATTTGGCAACGATTGCTAAAGCCCTCCAACAACCTGGGGCACAATATCCAGCCAATACGACGCCAAAAGGGTTTGTGCTAATGCGTGAAGGTGAAACGGCTGAGCAATTTGCCAAGACTGTCGCAGCAGAAACGAAATTTAGTGCTAAGGATTGGCTGGCAACGTTGAATGACCCAGCGTATTTGAAGCGACTCCACGCTTTATACCCAGAATTACTTGATTCAGCAATGAAGGCTAAGGGAACTCGATACAAGTTAGAAGGGTATTTATTCCCAGCAACTTACGATGTTCGCGCAGCAACTAAACCTTCAGAAATCACCACACAAATGGTGACCAAAACTAATCAAGTGATGCAACCATACTTTGGCCAAATGAAGCAGAAAAAATTAAGCGTCCAAGAAGTTTTGACGTTGGCTTCATTAGTTGAACGCGAGGCCATCACACCGACTGACCGTGCGAAGGTCGCTGGGGTGTTCTTCAATCGCTTGGACACGCACATGACCTTAGGATCCGATATTTCGGTAAAATATGCGTTGGACAGTGACAAGACGAATTTGAATAACAAAGATACCCAAGTTAAGTCACCATACAATTTGTATACGAATCAAGGTTATGGACCAGGACCATTCAATTCACCATCATTGGAATCAATTGAAGCAGTATTGAAGCCACTTGACCGTGATAAGAAGTTTTACTATTTCATCGCTGATTTGAAATCAGGGAAAGTATACTTTACGCACAACTTAGTCGAACATGAAAAGTTGAATGCCAAGTTATACAAAATAAATCATTCTAAATAATAGCGAACAGTTAGGCTTACGGGCTTAACTGTTTTTTTGTGAGCAAAATTTTTGCATAAGGAGAGTTTAACGAATTTTATAGGTCTGAACTAATCATTATAATCGCGGTAGTTTAACGGAAAGTTTGACCATTATATGAAGTTGTGTGTGAAACAGTAGCACAAACAACCGATTTGTTATAAACTAACAAGCCGAAAGGCGGTATATCAACGTTTGTAGGCTGTTTTGACGACATTTGACGACGCCGGATTATTTTTTTGCATAATTCTAAGTAGTAATTCACGCTGGCTTTGTTCTTGTTCGGAGAGCATGTGACTATACACGTCCATCGTTATTCGAGTATTTTTGTGACCAATACGTTGGCTAATATAATCAAGTGACACACCCTTGTACAACAAATAAGAAACATGAGAGTGTCTTAGATCATGGAAGTGATGGTCTGGGAGCTCTAGTTTAGCCAACAAGCGTTTAAAAAAGTAGTTGGCAGCAGGAGCCTGACTGTAAGTGAAAATAGGGCCATCGACCAAATAAGGCGTCATTGCAGCGATATAACTATCGCTGACAGGGACTACACGTCCAGATTGTTCATTTTTTGGCGCGGTAACTTTTTTTACGGCAATGGAATATGACTTAGAAATATTGATGGTTTTGAAATCAGTAGAGATATCGTCACCTGTAAGGGCGTAAATCTCACCACGTCGAGCCCCCGTTTCAAGTGCTGTCAAAAATACCCGATTGCGTTCTTCATCTAGGTGCTTATACAAGTAATTTTGGAGGAATTCAAAGTCGGCGACTGACAAAGCGTGTATTTTTTTCTCGGGGTTAATTGCTCTTATTTTTACGCGAGACCAAACGTCAGATTGAACATAGTCATCAAGCAGCGCATCACGAAGCGATGCTTTTATTCTTGTCCACACGTTAATTGCCGTCATTTTCATATGAGTTTTTCCAAAAGCGTCAAGTCCCGATTGAAGTTCTAAGGTTGAAAGGTTATTTAGCCGTAGATTTGGAAAGTACACGGTAAGTATTCGATGAGTATTTTCGTATTGAATATAAGAAATTTCACGAATATCAGCTTTTTTATACTGCTCATACCACATTAAAAAATAGTCAGAAAGTAACATGTTTGAAGATACTAGTCGCTTTCCTGTGCGTTTCAAACTTTCCATATCGTCCGCCCACACTTTTGCAAATCCCTTTTTTTCAAAACCACCTTTAACTACACGCTCACGCTTGCCATCGTGAATGACAGAAACGGTAGCTTCCCAAGTTTTACCGCGTTTACGAATTGATGCCATGATGAATACCTCCAATTTTTTATTGGGCTTACATACGATTGTCGTAAAGCCAAACATAACTACGGTATATCGTAGTTGTATGAGAATTTTTGTTCTTTGATGTTTAGAATAAAAGGGGCATTTAACCCCTTTTTATTATCCAAGTAATTCAGATTTTTTCTTATTAAATTCGTCTTGCGTAATGATGCCATCGTCGAGAAGGCTTTTATACTTACGTAGTTCGTCAGCAGGTGAGACCGCAGCTTGAACTTCTTGCGCTACAACTTCATCGTCCGAATTGTTATCAACAATGTATTGAAGTAAGGCAAGAATTTGGTCGGTAGTTTTAGTTGCAACCTTATATGTGTTTGATTTACGTTTTACGGGTTTAGGAATTAAGGTAATATATTCAACTTTAATTTCATTTGAAGTATTGATATTAAGTTTGATTTTTAATTCATTAACAACGTCTTTAGTTTTACGACCGGTAATGCCACCGACAATCGCACCGACGCCACCAGTTAATGCACCGAATGCTACCGCACGACCAACTCCGCCAGAAGTGACAGTGGCCCCATCTTCTTGAAGTTCAAAATCACGAAGCTCATCAAATTTGTATGGCAAGTTAGTTAGACCAGGGAGCTTAAAAATATGGTTATTTTTATCAACGGCTAACGATCCAGCAACTTTTTCGTTTGGTGTAAATTGTTGTAGTAATAGCATACGCATGTCGGTATCGGCTTTAGCAACCGCTTTGTTTTCAGCAGCGGCCTCTTTTGCTTTTGAAACTTGTTCTTTTACGCTACCTTTTAATTTGTCCATAAATCCCATCGTAATATCCATCCTTATTTGTGAGTAGGTTAGTTTGCAAGTTTACGTTCAACAACACGTTCTAAGTGAGACGGTATTTTAAACCATTCCATGAAGGCATAGCGCTGTGAGTACACAATTCCATTGTCTTGATATTTATCGAACCAATCAATTAACATATCTAGCCCGTGAGCATCAGCGTTCATTTCGCTACTTGAATGTGCCCCAGGTGAATAGGGATACAACTTATCAATTGTTGGATCTCCGAATATCACATGAGATATTTCATGTGCATAAGGAAATATTAAATCTTGACGACCATGTCGACCAACCATAGCAATCTTTTTAGTGTGTGGGTTAGAACGGTGTGGAATATATTCTGGAATACTAAGCCAATACACAATAATTCCATTTTTTGCTGCTAAATCATCTAAAAAATCATAGATTTCTTCTATCATCTAAAAACTCCCCTTAACCGATGCAATCACTGCGTTGGTTTTATTTTTTATGACAACAATTTCTTAATCATTTCAGCATACTCATCAGGAATAGGCTTACCATCGTATGAGAGAAGTACATCCTCGTCTTCGATGGCTTTTTTGAGGTCTATGTTTTTATCTTGTGGATCATTAGTTTCACTGCTGTGTGTACCTTTAAGTAACCAATCAGTTGAAACGTTAAGCGCTTCTGCCATTGCCGTAATTTCATTATCACGGGCAGGTCTTGTACCTAATATAATTCGGTTAATAACTGCTTTATTTATGTTTGTAGTTTCTGCAAGGTCGCGTTGAGTCATACCAACTTGCTCCATTGCTTGTTCTAGTCGCGCTGTAAAGCCAGTGTTTGGCATAACGGCACCTCCGTTTCTAATATAGAGAAAGTATACGATATATTTCTATAACAGAAAAGAAAAGTTTCTAAAATATAAACTTTTATCTTGCGTCTCTAAAACAGAGATGTTATTATAAATATATGGTAAGTTTCTGAAACGGAAACGTGAAAGGAGGACCCATGAATAAAGTTAATCTTGAGTACATTAAATCTGAACGAAAATCTCGAAAATTAAGTTTGCAAGAAATGGCTGACTTACTAGGCTTCAAGAATGCTTCAAACTATTACAAGTATGAAAGTGGCGAGTATGAGTTTAGTGCCAATCACATTTATACAATTTCAAAAGCATTCAAAAAAAGTTTAAAAAATTTTTTCGTTTCGTAATCTCTGAAATAGAAATTTATAAAGAGAGTTAGTGACGGAGAGGAGGTAAGACAACATGAAAGGAAAAGTAGACAAAAATAACCCTAAAGTTATCCACTTTGTAGATAACTCAGGGTTATGGATTCCTATAACCGGGCTCGTAGTATCAACCATTGGCGCATTGTTTGCACTTGGTCTGTTAGCCGGTTGGTGGTAATTACGATTGGCTTCCGATTCGTTTCAAGCGTGAGGATGAATGACTCAGGTTTGAATTGCCCGTCCAATTGATATTCGGGAGTTGGGAAAGCAAGAATCAGGTTATCTGCTGACAACGCCGGAATGACGAATGGAGCGGCATCAGATTTGATTTCGACTTCTCTAGTTGTTTTATTACCAACATTGGTTTTAAGCGGCTAACGTGCAATCAATGAATTGTAACGAAATGCGGTTGAAGTGAACTTTTTAGAGGTTGTAGTAATTTGTCGTTTCAGACCGTCTTCAATAACAATTGTGGCATTGGAAATAGGTAGCGGTAACTTTGAGTTATTAGCAATCATTAACTCGATGTAAATCATTCGAGCCAATGGTGGTACGTCTTCCGGTGTTGGAAATACAGCGTTGATAACGGTGTCCTGACGTTGCTTTTCATAAAACAAGGTTCGCCAGAGAGTGATAATGCTGATTAGAATACCGATGATTGAAATTGTGAATGCTGCAATAGCCATACTAAGCCACCTCGTTTTTCAATCATTATATCAAACCAAGTCACCCAGAAGTGACAAGAAAGGAGCCAGTTCATGACAGAAGTAAAAGTTGTCACTATGACAATTGAAGAACTTACAGAATTTGGAAATGCGATTGCAAAAGCGATTGTGAAAGAAATGGAATATGGCAAACAACGTGTGTACCCAGACGTTGAAATGTTGAACCAAACTCAACTCGCAAAAGAGCTGTTCGGTAAAGAAGCAACTCCAAGTTGGGGAAGCTTCCAAAAATTAATGAGGGATAAGAATTTCCCACGGGTGCCAGAGTCTGAACGGCCAGGTAAGTTAGTTGGTTTCAAATGGCAAACCGTCAATCAATATCTGAATGACATTTCATTCAGTGGGAAGGAGGCAGGGTAATGGCAGCAGGGTTAGTATTAATTGCATTTTTATCAGGATTGTATGTTGCTGATTCAAATGGTGCACGAAAGATGTTCAATTACACCGACGAAGATTGGCTCGATACTGAACTCAAGCCTGAGAATTAGTGATGGCTAGGTCAAAACAGTATTCGCGTTTCCTGAAAGACATCAGGAAAGAGGTGGGCTACACGCAAAAATGCTTTCAGAGCTTTCAACAGTGGCGCCGATGGTTATCTCAGACTTCGAGAATGGTAAAACCGATATCACAGTTGGGAACTTATTACTGATTGCAGACGTGCTCGGAGTAACACTTGGTGATTTAGTAAAACTTAAGTGAAGGGAGACAACATGGATTATTCGTTCATCTCTGATTCGCACATCTTACTGGCTATCGTAATGATTAGCTTAGTAACTCTACCAATCATTTGGATTGGATTTGATAAGGCTGCCGAATGGGACAGCTATTCATCTTGGAAATACCGTAAGGATTATTACAACGCACAAAAAAAGCAACATCGCACTAGTTTGACGGCTAGCAATGTTGCTTCAAAACAATCTTAAGAAAGTTATTTAGAGGTTAATTATATGACAGTTAAAGAAAAATTACCAGTGACTAACTGGGATACGGTCTTAGAAAAGTTATCAGTTTATTGGGCTCCGACAATGTTGCTCGAAGAATTACGTGATTGGGCTGGTCATGAACTTGATAGTAATGAGGTGTATTACTTCGCAGATAATAACGAAATTGTTGCAGAAGATGACTTGGTTGATTATTTGAATGATTTTGGATTAGATCCAGCAAATGCAACTGAAGCACTTGAAATGGCTAGCGAAGAACAATTAATTATCAAGGAAATTAAGGGGTATTAGATTATGGGATTAGAGTTTAAATTTTCAACGGAGCCAAAGGTTGAATTAACCGTATCGGAACAAATGCAAAAATTGTGGAACAGCATGCAAGAAAGCAAGGCAGAGGCTAAGAAGTCAGCCGACTACTACAAAGCTGAAATTGATAAGCTCAAGCGGAATGCAGCACGTGATGCCGAATTGTTCGAGAAAAACCAACGGGTACTTCAAGGTGAGTTACAAGCCTTAATGGGCGATGCTGAAAACATTGATGCAGGTATGGGAATGGAATTTCGATACAAACGGTTTGATCCAAAGAAGTCTAATGCTTGGAAGGTTAGAACAGATGGAACCGCAGCAGCACTCGCCAAGAAATATCGTGACGAACTTGAAGACTTCATCAAGGTTGAAACTAAAGAAAGTCTTACGATTCCCCTTGACCCAATTAAGAAGGCGGCAGCGGCTGGAGAACTCGTAACTACGGATGGCAAGACTATTAATACAGTGACTGGCGAAATTTTACCGGGTATTGAGTTAGAAAAATTAGCGGACTACGTCGAAATCTATAAGGGGTAAGAAATCATGAAAAGAAGTGATGAACGGGCACCATTAACCAAAGCACTCACGAAATTCAAGAAAGCTTTTAAGCAACCAAGCAAGAACGGAAATGTTGATTTTACGGGTAAGAAAGGTCGTCAGAAGTACGACTACGTAACCTTAGATGACATTATCCATGCAATTGATACAGGGATTGCGACAGCAGGTGTTGACTTGACTTATGACCAAGATGTTCAAACAAGGGTTGATGGTGAAACAACATGGGTAGGGTTAACAACCTATGTCGAAGCCGTAGACGGTGAGAAAGTAGCATGGAAGGAATCCGATACGTTTTGGCTTCCGACGGATTTAGAACCTAAAAATATTGGTTCCGCGATAACCTATGCTCGTCGATATCAGTTAGGACCAATGCTTGGAATTGCTAGTGAAGTAGACGTTGATATTCAAGAAATTGAAGGAACCAAGCAGGCACAACAAAGCGGAACAACTAATAAAACCCGAAAACCAAATACAGCTAGACAAGCACCACAGGCTGTTGTACCACGTCCCGGTGACGTAGCAGATAAATTGGTTGGGGAAATTGCTAAAAAGATGGGTGCCGAAACGATGAGCGATCAAGATGGCCAAAAGGTTCTCGATGAAATTAATCGTGATGCGTTACAACAATTTTCACAACAAGTGGGTCATGATTTTAACAATCAAGTAGTTGGAGACTGGAACGGGTTAAATGCCATCTTAGCAAGAATGAGCAATAACCTGAAGGTAGCTCCAGTAGCGTAGGAGGTCGCAATGGCAAGCGTAAGCAAATATTTAATTGATGAATCACCATTGGTATTCATGCCTTCATTGGCAAAAGAAATTGGGTTAAACGAATCGATTGTATTACAACAAGTACAATATTGGATTAACAAATCTGGCGTAAAAAAAGACAATCATATTTGGATTTATAACACTTATGAAGAATGGCTAGAACAATTTTCTTGGTGGTCAATGAGTACATTGAAACGCACATTTTCTTCACTCGAAAAAGACGGATTATTAATTTCTGGTAACTACAATCGCATGGCAATTGATAAAACAAAATGGTATTCAATCGACTATAAAGTGCTCGAAAATCGGGTGAGTCGTCCATCGGGTCAAATTGACACTATGGGAAATGATGAAAACACTGAAACACTTACGGAGAGTAATGAAAATCGGGTGAGTCGTCCATCAGGTCAAAATGAACCGCTCGATGGGTCAAATTGGTCTGATGGATTAGGTCAAAATGACACTACCAATAACCAGAGACTACCAGAGACTAACACAGATATTAATCATCATGATGATACGCACACGGATAAATCAAAATCAGGAGCATGGGAATCAAAACAAATGGCTATTGATTTGGGTCTCTTGACTTCAAACACAGTTACCCAATTTTTCGTAGATGATTACCAAGATTTGAGTAATCGTGTTGGCGTAGAAAATGTTGAACCAATGATGTTGCGTGCGTTGGGAATTACTGCAAAAGCATCTAATCCAAGTTTGAACTACGTTGAGGGTATTTTGAAACGCTGGGAAGAAAACAATATAAAAACGGTGGCCGAAGCTGAAGCACGTGAGCAGAAGCGGTCAGCAACAAAATCGAATAGTTGGGGAAGACAAAAAAGAAAAGTCGAAACCATGCCGGATTATTCAGCAGCGGCCACCGTCGGCAAAAAAATCCCAGAATCAGATATTGCGAACTCGAAAAGTGAGCAGTTCGATTATTCAAGCGTAGTAATTGATGACGGCGACTTGCCAGAATAACGAGGAAAACTAATATGACTGTGCTAGATACACAAAAGAAAATGGCAATTTTAATGCTTACTCGCATTGGCTGGCGGTATGAAAATAACCGTGACAGCGCAGTAAAAGCAATTGAAATGGTAATGGCTAAGAACGTTGGTGTTGATCCACGTCGCTTAGCAGAGATTATCAGCAAAAAGCGGGTAGCGTAGGTATGAAAAAAGAAGTAGCCAAAGCTATTAGCAAGTGGATTGGTAAGCGAGTAATCGTCGTGACTGACGATAAGGGAACGTTTTACGGCAAGTTTTTAGGGACTGCTGAAAATAACTTGCTTAACTTTGTCTACGTTGAGCCAATCGGTATTGAAGACACTAATAAAGCGTTCGTACCGGTTGCATGGATTCGCAATCCCAAGACGTGGGCACCAATTATTTAATCGAAGGGGGCAGTGACATGCTGCAAGAACTGTTAGCAAAAATAGTTAAAGTTGTTGGCCAAGATGTCACTGTCCACTTTGACGATGAAATAGACGTGATGAAATTGACACGGTACATGGTCGAAGGACAACGCCCAACGGTCGGGATGTTAATCAGCGACCAGCGAAGTTTCAGTGTAGAGCAACGTCGCAAGTGGTGGGCGTTGCTTGATGACTTTGCTGAATACACAGGTTACGTCAATCCCAAGAAACAAGATTTGGATGAAGCAGCATTCGTAATCAAAAGTGAATATGTTCGTGAGACGGGTGCTGAATGGTTTAGTTGGGCTGATAAAAGTCAAATGACCATGAGCGAAGCTAATAAGGTCCTCAATTTCTTGATTGAATTCATGATTGAGCACGACATTCCATTCGCAATGAAAACATGGGATTCGATTAAAGATGATTACGCAGTGCAAATGCTGGCGCTTAAGAAACGAATTTGCGTTATTTGTGGCGGTGAACATGCCCAAGTAGCTCACTTTAATCCAGTTGGAATGGGGCGGAACCGTAGAAAGGTCATTGCATCAGAATTTTGGTATATGTCCTTATGCGCCAAGCACCACATAGAACAGCACACAATTGGCATGGATACGTTTATGAGCAAGTACATTGTTAAGCCGGTCAAGCTCACGGATCCGCAAATTAAAGAATTTGGCATTATTGGCCGAGTTAGAAAACAACAGGAGGAAACGGGATGAATGAATTAATTACACCAACAATCAATAAAAACGGTCAGCAAGTAGTTAGCGCACGCAATTTACACAAAGGGCTTGATGTTACGGATCGTTTTAGCCGATGGGCTGAACGATTTATCATTAAGGATTTTATTGACGGGGTTGATTTTACAAGTGTGAAATCTTCCACGCTTGTAAATAATGGTGCCAGTCGTGAACTTGATGATTTTGCTTTGACAATCGAAACTGCTAAGCAAGTTGCGATGATGCAGCACACAGAAATCGGAAAACAGGTACGAATGTACTACGTCAAGCTTGAAGAACAGTTCAAGATTAATCCCGTTGAACAACTCTTGGCTGACCCGGTAGCAATTGGACAAATGATGATTGAGTACGGCCAAACAAAAGAACATTTAGCAATCGCAGAGCAACGTATCGCGGAGTACGAACCAAGAATCAGTTACTTAGACACTATCTTGGCATCAAAAGATACTGTGACAACTAGCCAAATTGCTGCTGATTACGGAATGAGTGCGGTGGCCATGAATCGAATGCTTCACAATTTCCGTGTTCAACACAAAGTTGGCGACCAATGGCTACTGTACTCTAAGCACATGCGTAATGGGTATACGAAATCGGAAACGGCCGTTGTTAAACATCGCAATGGTGAACGTAAAACAGTGATGAATACTAAATGGACACAAAAAGGGCGCATTTTCATTTACGACTTGCTAAAAGAACAGGGCGTGCTACCTGAAAGCGAAAAAATGGAGGTATCAGCATGATTAATCGCGTAGTACTGATTGGGCGTTTGACCAAAGATGTCGAACTTAAATTCACCCAGAGTGGAACGGCAGTTGGTTCGTTCAACCTAGCTGTTAATCGTCAATTTACAAACAACGCTGGTGAACGTGAAGCAGATTTTATCAGTGCAGTTATTTGGCGGAAAGCAGCTGAAAACTTGGCAAACTTCACGCATAAGGGCTCATTGATTGGGATTGAAGGGCGTTTAAATACACGCAACTACGAGAACCAACAAGGTACACGAGTATACGTGACGGAAGTTGTTGTTGATAATTTCAGCTTGCTAGAACCAAAGGGAGATAACAATGCGCAACGAGGAGATACGTTTGGTGGTCAGCAATTTAATCAAGGAGCTGCAACCAATAATCAAAGCAATCCAACAGAGCAAAATGGATTTGGTCAAAATATTGTCGGAGGAGCGTCAGGAGCGAATGCAAACGACGGGTGGAACAATCAACCACAACCGCAAGGAAACTTCGGCACAGGACAAACAGGAGCGAATAACACCACTAATTATGCCCAACCTAACATCGCAGGTGGACAGACGAACAATGTTGCCACACAGAATACGCAGCAATCCACGTTCGGGCAAGGTAACCCATTCGGTGCTAACGGGCAAGAAATAGACATCAGTGATGATGATTTGCCGTTTTAGACAAGGAGGTTGGAATATGGCAACAAAACAACTTTCCAAGCAGATGTTACAACGAGAATTGGCAGTATACAAAGGTGATGAATTCGTAGCAATGGACACAATCGAAAACCTTGCCAAGTTGTTTGATGCGGCTTTGTTCACTAAAGAAGAAATTCTACCTAAATATGAAGCATTAGCTGTGGAGGCAGAAGATTGATTAAGTGGTTAATTCGTTGGAAATACAAGTTGATAGCGATTAGCGACATCGTTTACGAATGCAGGCAAATTTAAATATGACGACAATAGCAGAAATATACATTATGACAGTGAGGCAGGAAAATGAAAAAAAGTGAAGTTGAAAAGTACGCAAAATTGTTAGTAAGTATTCTCTTTGAACGGAACTCAAATTTGGATAATTTAAATGAATTCATCTACAACAGTTCGGACGAGACGCTCGATAAGGAATTAGTAGATGACATGATCGATTACCTGGTAAATCGGACAGCGGATGCTGCGGAAGCGATTTTAGCGGAGGCTGAAGATGGGCGAAACGCTGACTGAGGTTATCACGAATAAGCTAATCGATATTGTTGATAATGAACGTTTGTTGCTACGTGATATGTACTTACATGAACCTCTTAAACTTGTTCAACATCAAGATGGAAAATGGTATGTGCGGCACACGTTTAAAAACATTTATGGAAGCTATGATGAGCCGTTTATGGAGGCGAAAGATGAAAACTGATTGGAAAGGGTCACTCGAAGCATTGGGATTTGTCATTGCTGCTGGGTTAGCGTTCATGCTAGTTATCAAATTGTTGTTGGTAGCTGGTAACTGGATTTTTGGAAGATAGGATGAAAATATTGCAATTGTTAGCGTCATTTTGTATTGGCGCTACGGCTTATATTTTTGCAATGTGGTGGGTAGGGTACGGTGATGCCACACCGACGTTAGAAACTCCGGGAATTGCGTGGTACTTGAACGCAATCGGATTGGTATTTTGGATTATTTCATACATTGCAATGCTGATTGAAAATAAAGAATAACAAAAAAGCCCCACGCTAAGCGCAGAGCCAATCAAATGTATTAATCCGATAAATTAATTATATCAGATTGGGAGTGTCGCTTAAATGGAATTATTAAAACGTATGGATAACCATGCGACTAAAAACCGTGTCCGTGATTTTTTGACAAATGAATTGCCACAGTTGATGTTAGTTGCTAATTTATCCCAGCTAGATATTAAGTCGCCATCGTTTAGTGATATGCCAAAGGGTGGCGGCGATGGGAATTCAGCCGAAGATAATATGACTGAGTACATGATGGCTCGTGAAGCTGTCATTGCAGTGCGTAAAACAATGGATAAGATACCATCAATGTACGGCACTATCTTAAAGGCTTCATACATTGATAACGTACAAGATGAATTTATCATGGATCGTATTGGTTACAAGCCTTCACGTTACTATGAACTCAAAGACCAAGCGTATAGCTGGTTTGCTACTGCTTATCCGAAAGAAATTATCGACTTTCGAGTTTGGCTAGATTCTGAAAATCGGAGTAAGAACGGAGTTGAGCCGGAGTAATAGCGGAGTGAATAGGGTGTAAGATGATATTGTCAAAAAATACGGCATGGAAATTCCATTGAACGATATTAAACAAGATAGACGACTGACTTAATTGTTGGTCGTCTTTTTGTCGAGAGGATTAATAATGGCAGCCAAAACATACTTTAAGGCAACGACGGTCAAAGCAGAGCAATTTCACATGGGCCAAATTAAGCGGTTCATTGAACAATACGACGTTTATGTTGATGAAGATAATAATTGCACGTTCACAGATAGTTATCACGGTGACACTCCAATTCATGAAGGCGATTGGATTCTCATCAACGTTACAGATAAATGGATTGTTGGCGATGATTATTTCAAGCGCAACTACCGCGAGAAGCGCATGCCCAAGTAATCACATTAACCAGCATCCGTGCTGGTATACATAGAAGGTTGGCAACGTAATGAGTAGCACTCATATAAACCGGTAAATGAGCATCTAGGTAGCACCTGAACGCTCCGAAAACGTTGCATACATAAGAATATCCAAGAAAGAGAGGTGGTGAGAATGTGTCAGAGAAGTGGATAGATGCCGAGAAGGATTATGAAGCTGGCATGAAGTACAAGGACATTGCCGAGAAGTATGAGGTGTCACTTAGTACGGTTAAGTCATGGAAAGCTCGTAAGTGGTCGCAAGAAAAAGTTGCAAACTCGGTTAAAAAGGTTGCACAAAAAGGTCGCAAGGTTGCAACCAAAAAGAAAGAAGTTGCAACCCAAGATGATGAAGCCCCTCCCAAACTTAATCCGTTACAGATTGCCTTTGTGAAGCGATATTGGGAGACCGGTAACGCAACCCGTTCATATATGCACGTCTACGATGCTGATTACGAAACAGCTAATGCTAATAGCGCAAGGTTGCTAGCAAAGGCTAGTGTTCAAAATGAATTGAATCGTTTAAAGAAAGAAGCTGAGGAACAGTTTGCTGATAAACGTACAGCAATTATTAACCGGTTAGCAAATCAAGCATTAGGGCGATTTGATGATGTAGTAGCTGCTAAGACAGTTACCCGTCATGTTTACGATGAAGACGGTAATCCGAAGCTTGATCCTGAAACGATGCAACTTAAAACATATCGAATTACTGAAACTGAACTACGAAATGATTACGATACTGCAATCGTTAAGAATATCAAGATTAGTGAGTTTGGGAAACTGAATGTTGAATTATATGACGCGCAGAAAGCTGCCAAGGAGTTCTTAGATAGGACTACGACTAACACAGGTGAAGCACCACGCGAAATCATTATTCAAGACAATTGGGCGGAAGGGGATGATATCTCATGACGTTCACAGTTGGAAAAGAAGTCAACCCACACTTTAAGCGTTTCTGGGAGTTCAAAGACCAGTTCAATATTTTAAAAGGCGGTCGTAACTCATTCAAGTCCTCAGTGGTGGCCATGCGCTCAGTTAAAAAAATGCTTGCTTATGTTAAGCAGGATGAGACGGCTAACGTCATTGTCATTCGTAAAACAGGTAAGTCATTGCGTGATTCTGTATACAAGAAAATTCAGTGGGCAATCAAAAAGTTTGATGCAACTGACCAATTCGATTTCCAAAAATCACCATTGATGATTCAACATAAAAGCACTGGTTCAACGTTTTATTTCTATGGCCACGATGATTATGAAAAGCTTAAATCAAATGACGTTGAGAACGTGATTGTTGTTTGGTTTGAAGAATCGGCCGAATTCAAAAATGAAGAAGAATTTGACCAAACCGAATCAACATTTATGAGACAAAAACACCCGCTAGCTGATTTTGTTCGGTTCATATGGACTTACAATCCGCCACGTAATCCGTACTCATGGATTAACAAATGGGCTTCTGACATGAAAACAACGCCTGGTTGGTATGTGGATGAGTCAACGTATCTTGATGATGTGCTTGGATTTGTTACAGATGATATGCTTCGAGCAATCGAGAATATCAAGATACGTGACATTGATTATTATCGGTATTTATATCTTGGTGAAGCTGTTGGACTTGGCACTAATGTCTGGAATATGGATTTCTTTCACATTGTTGACGCCATACCAAACGATGATGATTTACTTTACATCTTAATGTCCGCTGATATTGGCCACCAGCAATCAGCAACCGCCGTGTCAGCATACGGATATTCAAGACTGGGACGTGTTTACTTGTTAGACACATATTATTACTCTCCAGCCGGTAAAGTCGTTAAGAAAGCACCTAGCGAGCTCTCGCAAGAGGTACATGAGTTTGAAGAGCGTGTCATGCATGAGTTCGGCTTGAATATTTGGAAACGAACAATTGACTCAGCGGAAGGTGGTTTCCGTAATCAATACTATTTAGATTTTCACATACGTTGGGATCCGGTTAATAAGGCGTTGACTGAGGAACAAATGACTGATTATGCAATTGACTTACTTGGTAAAGATTTGATGTACATTATCAACCGGGGAAGCAACGATATTTTTGTTACACAGCAGCAGAATTATAGATGGGATATCAAGACTGTCGAAGCTGGTAATCCAAAGGTTATCAAAGAAGATGACCATACAAGCGATAACTTTAGATACATGGCTCGTGACAACGCTAAGTTACTAGGCTTGCAACGTTAGGAGGGCAATATGTTTGAAAGATTAAGAAACTTTTTTAGAAAGGCAGGTGCAAACGTGGGAGTTGTAGAACGATTAAGTAAAATTACTGACCACCCGAAAATTGGTGCAAATCAATTGGAGTATGAACGTATTGCTACGGCATTGCGCTATTATCGCGGGACGTTCCCAAAGGTTAAGTTTAAAAATACCTATGGCGTTACGAAAGAACGCGATTACACGACACTCAACATGGCAGAAGTTTCAGCACACCGATTGGCCTCAATCTTGTTTAACGAAGAAATGACGTTCGAGATTGCCGACAAGGAAGCTAATGAATATGCACAAATGTTCATGAAGGATAACGATTTTAATAAGAACTTTGGTCGTTATCTTGAAAGTGGTTTGGCTCTTGGTGGATTAGCAATGCGGCCATACTTTGACCAAGCAACTGGGGCATTGAAGATTAGTTGGATTCAAGCACCGGTATTTTATCCATTAAGGTCCAATACGGCAGATGTTCATGAAGCTGCAATTGCAACTGTTACCCGTCAAACGGAAGGCAGCAAAATAATCTACTACACGTTACTAGAATTTCATGAGTGGAGTGGCCAAGATTACACGATTACGAATGAACTATATCAATCTGAGCGTGCTGATGAAGTTGGCATCAAAGTTAGTCTTAAGACGTTATACGAGGACTTACAACCAGTAACGACGTTCGCAGATTTGTCACGCCCGCAGTTTGTATACTTAAAGCCGGCACATTTCAACAACAAGGATATTAATAGTCCTTTGGGGTTATCTATCTTTGATAATGCAATTCCAACGTTGCGTTCAATAAATGATGCTACTGACCAATTTAATTGGGAAATCAAAATGGGGCAACGACGTGTTGCTGTACCTGAAAGCATGACGCAGGTTATGTTACAAGGGGACACGCAACCACGACAAATTTTTGATAGCAATCAAAACGTGTATCTCATGGTCGAAAGCGGCATGAATAATGACGCTGACATGAAGGACTTAACAAGTGAAATTAGGTCGCAGGCTTACATTGATACTATCAATCAGAAGATGAAGACGCTTGAAATGCAATTAGGGTTATCGAGTGGAACGTTCACATTTGATGGTCAGGGTGTTAAGACTGCGACTGAGGTTGTGTCTGAAAACTCAATGACTTATCAGACTCGTAACAGCCAACTCACGAACATTGAACGGGCTATTCAAGAGCTTATTGTTTCGGCCATGGAGCAAGCAGCGGCATTTGGTTTATATATTGGTGATATTCCAAGTCTTGAAGATATAACGGTCAATTTTGATGACGGTGTATTCACGGATAAGGCAGCACAAGCCGATTACTGGAGCAAGTTAGTTGCTGCGGGATTAGCAAGCCGAAAACAAGCTATTATGGCGGTGCAAGGTGTTGATGAGAAAACAGCACAAAAAACACTAGCAGAGATTGACGACACTAGTGAAGATGTAGCTGTTGATGTAGATCCAACTGAGCAACCAATTGCTGATGATTAACGGAGGAATGACGAATGGCAAAGAAGTATGTGCCAAAGACAACTCCGCAAGCAATCAGTGAGCAATCAGCCAAGATTGAAGCTATCTATACAGGATTGCAACAGCAGATATTCAATAACTTTATGAAGCACTTGAAACGTGTTGGGGTTAATGACCTCACGCCAGATAGTGCTTTTTACTGGCAATTGGAAAAGATGTCAGAGCTTCATATCATCAACAAAGAGAATATAGAGATTGCTGCCAGATATGCTAGCATCGGCCAAGAACGGCTCACAGAGTTTATTCAAGATATTGGCCACACAGTTTATAACGAAGCTGGCCAAGAAATAGAAACTAATTTGCGAAAGACGCATGTACCGTCTGGAGATATTGATAATATTCTTAACCAGTATGTTAATCAGACATTTATCTCGATGGATAATCTTGTCAATCAAACATTGATAACAACGCATTTCGGCGACAATCAAGCAATGAAAGCGTATCAGTCAATGATTGAAACATCGGTTGCACAGGTTGTGTCTGGCGTGACGACGAAAGATAAGGCAATCAATGATGTGATTCAGAAATGGACACAAAAGGGATTGGCTTCAAATTTTGTTGATCGTGCTGGTCGTCGGTGGTCGTTTCAAAATTATGCTCGTACAGTCATTCAATCCACCACGTACCGTGTTTACAACGAAATGCGAACACAACGTATGAGTGAGTTTGGAATTGTTACGGCATACTTGAATGCGCATCCGGCGAGTCGGCCTGCTGAAGCAACAATACAAGGTAGTGTTGTCCTTGTTGTTCCAAAAGATGAAGCGCCGGATGAATATCAAGGCTATCCAAGCATTTATGATTATGGCTATGGAGAGCCTTGGGGATGCCGAGGAATTAATTGCCACCACATTCTTACGCCGTTCCTTCCCGAAGTTAATGGAGTACCAGAATTGGGGCCAGAAATGGACGGTGTGACACCAGAAGTCGCAACTGCTAATGGTAAGTTACAAGCTAAGCAAAGAAGCTTAGAACGCAACGTGCGCAAGTCTAAAGAATTGCTCAATGTGGCCACGAAGCAAGGTGATATTGAAGCGATTCAGAAATACAGTTTGAGTGTAAGAAATAATCAAGGAAAGCTACGGAACTTGGTTGGAAATCATTCGTTCTTACATCGTGATTATCAACGTGAGAAGTATTTTGCACCACCTAAGTTGAGAGAATCTGCTAAGGTGCCGTTATGGAAACAAACTGCACTTAATTTGCATGAGAAATCGTATAGTCAAGCATTACTTAAAGCTAGGCAAGTAATTAAAGTATTACAATCGCCAATATCCAAAAATGGGTTAATGTTACGGGCAACTGTTCCAAACATTAAAAATGTACCAATGCCTACAGATAAGCTTAATAAAGTAGTTGCAGATTTACGCCGTGATGGTGCAACTGTGATAATCGGCACCAAACAAGTTGAGAATCACCTTAAGAGACAAGGCGCGTTGGGGTTAACGTTAAATGATATTATTATGTTTTCACAAAATCCTTCGCGTGCAACTGTTTACGAAGAACGGTTCCATTTCTTAGTGTGGAAAAACCCAGAGCATTATGGTATTCTAGATGACGAATTAGGTACAGATGCAGAAGAAATACTAGTTAAAAATTTGCTATTAAAACATGCAGATATATACGAATTAACAGATGATGAGATAATGCAAACTAAAGCAATGATTAAATACCACGAAAGGAAACTTACCGAACGATGATATATACAAATTCAGTATTAGATTTGCCTGGTAAGGGTAGTATTTTGTGGTATGACATTAACGTAGATGTAATTAATGTGGGTTCTGAATTACGCGATAATTTAGGGAATACTTATAAGGTCGTTGCTAATGGTGTTACTACTTCAGATAAAGGTGATTTATTAGGGTCTATTCAGCTTGATAAAACATTAAGAGGCGATGACTTGTATATCAACTGAGCACTTACGCTTTATATTGTGAGTGCTTTTTTAGTACAAAAAATACTGGCGCCATTGCACAGGGCGCGTAATAAGTTCTGTGCTTTTTTCATACACAAATCCATGTCGGCAGACGTAAAAGTGCGTAGGAGAAGAATATGAAACGTGATGAACTTAAGACCAAAGGCTTAACAGACGAACAAATTGACTTTGTAATGGACGAGAACGGTAAGGATATCAATGACTTTCGCGGACAACTTACAACGGCCACGCAAGAACGTGACAACTTACAAACACAAGTTGATGAAGTAACTAAGAACCTTGCTGACGCACAAAAGAACGGTGGCAACTCAAAGGAACTCCAAGCCCAACTCGACAAATTGCAAGATGATTTGAAGACTGCCCAAGATAATGGCCAAGAAGCACTCACACAAACGAAGCTCGGTTATGAAACAGAGCTAGCACTAACGAAAGCGGGTGCAAAGAACGTAAAGGCTGCTAAAGCGTTGTTAGACATGGACAATATCAAGTTCGATAAGGACGGTAAGATTGAAGGCTTGAATGAACAACTTGAAGCAATCAAGACTGCCGAAGATACTAGTTTCATGTTTGCAACTGCTGAAGTTAGTCCCGAACAACCGGGTAAGCCATCAATTGTTCATCCGGGTAATCCAGCTGGGGATGGGGATTCAGGAGAAGTTGACCCATTCGCAGCTATTGTAGCGTCATATCAATAATAGAAAAGAGGAATTAACACATGCCTACAGCAAATAACAATCTTCCAGTTCGCCAATACATTCCGCAGTATTCACAAATCTTGTCTACCGTGTTTGGTGTTCAAGCAGCATTTGGTGGAGCATTTTCACCACTGCAAACAAAAGACGGTATTCAATTTAATTCAAAAGCATTCTCAGTTAAAACAAATGCAACGCCAGTTGTCGTAGGAACTTATAGCAAGGACACAAATACCGCATTCGGAACTGGCACAGCAAAATCTTCACGTTTCGGCGATATGACAGAAGTCATCTACGCTGATACGGATGCTAATTATTCATACGAATTGGCGATTCACGAAGGTCTTGACCGTCACACAGTCAATAATGACTTGAACGCAGCTGTTGCAGATCGTTTGAATTTGCAATCACAAGCGCAAGTGCGTGCAATGAATAAGCGTAACGGTGCATTCTTAGCTACAAATGCCGGTAATGCTGCCGAATACGCTGGCGATGTTGCAGTATTGTTCAATGAACTGCACAAATACTACATCAATAAGGAAGTTACTGCGCCAGTTACTGCATATGTAACATCTGACTTGTATACTGCTGTTGTTGATTACGCTGCTAATACTTCTGCAAAGGGTTCAACGGTTTCATTAGACGACAACGGAGTTAAACAGTATAAGGGATTCTCACTTATTGAAGTTGCTGAAGCCAATTTCCCTGATGGTGTAATTGCTTTGTTTGCACCTGATATGATTGCAATTCCGTTTGTTGGGATTGAAACAGCTCGGACAATTGAAGCAACTAACTTCGACGGTGTCGAATTGCAAGCTACATCAAAGGGTGGACAATTTATTCTTGACGATAACAAGGTTGCAGTGACTAAGGTTACTGTTGCAGCAGAAGGACCAGCAGAAGGCTAGGAGGTAGCTCATGAAGTATGAAGTAGTACAATCATTTACTGATCGCTTAGATGGCAAACATGCTTATTATGTTGGTAATGAGTATACAGGTGATAATTCTGATGAACGAATCGCCGAACTTTTAGGTGATACGCACACTAATTTTAAAGGTCCATTGATTAAGCTAATCGAAGAACCAGAACCAGAACCAGAACCAGAACCAGAACCAGAACCAGAACCAGAACCAGAACCAGAACCAGAACCAGAACCAGAACCAGCTAAGTCAGCGCGCAAGCCTCGCGCTAAGAAAGAACCTGACACCGAAGAATAGGAGGTGGCCACATGGACTACCTAACGTTTGAGGAGTACAAGGATTATGGATTAACAGACATCGATGAAGATAGTTACACTGGTGCACTCACTAGGGCTTCGATGGCACTTGATGTTGCGACGCGTAACTATTATCAGTTTCATGATTTAGATTCTGATGAGGTAGATTTCAGACGTGATAAATTCAAATTAGCCGTTGCTTTACAGATGGAATACATCGCCAAAACTGGTATACAAACCGCTGAAGAAGCTAACGAACGGTCAGGTATTACTGGCCAGTCGATTGGTAGAACGTCTGTCACGATTGGTGGACGCTCAGGAAGTGGCGCAGATAGTCAGTATAACTATGTGTCAATTGACGCATTGAATGCCTTAGCTGGTACAGGACTGACATATCGAGGTATTAACTATGGTTGATATTGATCCACGAATGTTAGTGCACAATGTACTGATTAAGAAAAAGATTGGCGAAGATAAATATCAGAAACCAATTTATGATACTGCTATCCAGTTTGTAAAAGTTCGTTTTGACAAGTCACAGCAATTCACGGGTTCAGGGGATGGCAAAGAGTTGTTCTCGAACGGTGTTGTCTTTTTGTACGCGAGATACACATCAAACTTCGGTCTGATGGATGAAACATTCAAAGACGGTATTGTTACCGACGAACAAGGACACGACTACATCATTAAGCAAGTAACACCACTTAGTGGACTATTTACTGCTAGTGCATGGTCTTATGAATTGGATGTGATTTAGATGTCATTCAATATGAAAATTGATGTGCGGGATTTAAAGGAGTTAATCAATAAATCATCACCGCAACAAGTCCGGAAAGCTTCATTTTTAATGGCCAACCAAATCTTGCTAGATACCAATCGCTTTGTTCCATTACGATTCGGCGATTTACGCGATAGTGGCCATGTTGCGCCTGATGGGTCCTCAATTATTTGGAGTGCTCAATACGCTAGTTTTGTTTATGACATGGACGAAGCAAGTGCGTGGACGACTGCTGGGACAACATCGCACTGGGACGAGCCTGCAACACAACAGTATCAAGAGCAGTGGGGGCAAGTATTCATGAAAGGATTGGATTTCTAAATGGATTTTATTGATCGTCTATATGACAAGATTAATGGAACACCTAACTTAACGTTGCCAGTACTCATTGGGTATCAAAACGAAAAGTCAGGTGTTTTTATTTACCCAATTACGGGGTCAACAATCCTTGAAGCAACTATGGATGGCGAAGAATTTATTTCATTGCCGTTTCAAATTGTTATCAAAGACAAAGACCAAGCTCTGGTTCAAGGCACTTCAAACTTGATTAGCCAATCTTTAGGTTCACTCAACGCAGCTGATTTAACTAGTGAAGATGCTTCTTGGTGGCGCGGTGAACAAGTGTTACTGGTTGACCCACAATCATCTATTCAAGGATTAGACCAACACGGCTACTACGGGTACATGTTTCAAGCCAAAGCAAACATTTATATACAAGGAGAAATTTAATGCCAGATACACCAACTATTTTTGCGGGCTATGCCCAAAACCACAAGACTAAATACTACTTTGGTCGAACAAAAGCTACATTGTTCCGCATCGCAGGTGGTATTCAAACTGCTGAAACTGACTTCGATGAAGATTCAGACTCAGTTGCTTACTACGATGATAACGGTGGTACAGAATCAATCTCATCAGGCGCCTCATATCCTTTCAACTTTGAAGGTAACCGTAAGTACGGTAATGAAGCACAAGAGTTGATTCGTGACATGATGACGGCTGCCGATAAAACAGGCTACTTGGTTGTTATTGAACCCAATGGCGACCAAATGGAAGGCCCTGCATCAGTATCTAAAATCACGCCGTTTGGTGGTGACGCGAACGATCGTGCAGCGCTTAAAGCAACTATCACATTTGATGGCACACCAGCAGATTTCAAAACTGACGGTACGCTTCGGAACGCTGACCAATTTGCTACTGCACCAACCAAGACAGAAGAACCAGTTCCAGCTGGTTAAACTGGTGGCGATAACTGGTGTGTGGCCGAGTTCGATTCTCGGCATCGTCGTTTCCACATAATAAATATATTCGGAGGATTTATAACATGACTCAACTTAAAGAACTTGGTGCAAAGGTACGACTATTTGAATTTACTTTGTATGGTGAAAAATTTAGTGTGCAAATGGCAACTACCATCTTAGATACTATCGACAAGTACCAAGAAGAAGTTAAGAAGATTGATACCGACCGTGAAGATCAAATTGCAATTGCGTTAGATGGTTTGAAGTTATCATTTGATTCTATCGTCGGCGAAGGTACATTTGATAAGGTTTACGCCAACCAAAAGGATGTCTTTGCGTTGGTTCAAACTTTTGAAAACGTCACGAATGCGATTGAAGAAGAATTTAATGCTATCAAGTTGGAAGAAACTAAGAAGCAAGCTCAAACTGTTATCGACGCGAAGAAGGCTAAGTAATTATGTTATTTAGCCTTTCGCATTCTCTGGATGATTCATTCGAGTATGAGGGTGTGAGTGGCAAGGTGGACATGAGTTTTGACAATGTTATTCTCATGTTTGAAACCCAAACTCGTGAAGATATGGATGCCTATTTGAAGTTGATTGTGTCACTGCAATTGTTAGTTGGAGACGACTACGAGGAACGTGGCCAAGATTTTCAAGTGGGACTATATCAATACTTGATGGATGAATACATCAATGACAATAAGCCGATTATTGACCCAGATGCGTTACGAAACGGCGGAGGTGGTAAGGAAGATGCAGAACAATATAGTTTGACTGAAGACGCCGAGTATATCTTTGCGTCCTTTTTGCAAGCTTACGGAATGGATTTGCACGATCAGTTTAAAAAACTGCATTGGTACAAGTTTAGAGCTTTGCTAGCTGGGCTTCCAGATGATACAAAGTTCCGTCAAGTCCTACAGATTCGTCAATGGAAGCCGTACAAGGGTGTCACCAAAGAAGAAAAACAACAAATGCAAGATTTACAAGTCGTTTACCGGTTACACGTTACGCAGGCAGAGGCTGAATTCGCTCGGATGACGCCAGAGGAACGTGATATTTACATGGAAGAACATCCTGAACTATTTGAACCACCAGAAGATGATGAACCATACCTTTGATAGAAAGGAGACTAAATGGCACAAGTTAAATTAGATGTAACTGTTGATAGTAAACAGTTAAGTGAGTTTCAAGGAAAGCTTAAGGAACTTGGGGCTAATGCAACCGTTGCTGGTCAGAAAGCAGACAAGGGACTTAGCTTTAAAGGCATGATTGCTGGTGGGGCAGTGATTGGTTTAGCCACCAAGGCAGTTGGTGTGCTCACAAACTCAATCGGTGGGGCAATTCAGCGTGTTGACACATTGAATAATGCTAATCGTGCGTTCCAAAATATGGGATTCAGCGCAAAACAAACTGATGGCGTAATGAATAAACTTCAGGGAGCTATTCAAGGATTGCCAACGCCAATGAATGAAGCTGTATCAGCAACACAATTGTTAGCCGCTTCGACTGGTAAAGCCGGAAAGTCAGCTGATATTTATAAATCACTGAATGATTCGATCCTTGGATTTGGTGGCTCAACGGAACAAGTTAATGAAGCTGTCACGCAGTTATCGCAAGCATTCTCGAATGGGAAAGTTGACGGTCAAACTTGGAACAGTATGATTAATGCCGGCATGGGTCCGAGTCTAAATGCGCTAGCTAAAACAATGGGCATGACTACTGGCGAGATGAAAGCTGGTTTGTCGTCTGGAAAGATTAGTGTTGAAAAATTCCAAGATAGTTTGATTAACCTCGACAAAAACGGTGGTGGCGGTATGAAGTCACTTTCAAAAATTGCCAAAGACTCAACTGCTGGTATTGGAACTTCAATGCAAAACATCAAGACGGCAATTGTGCGTGGTCTTGCTAACGTTATCCAGCCGTTGTCTAAGCCAATGGCTCAAGCGCTTAATGCAATGATTCCGATGATTGATGGTGTGGGAAAAGCGATTGCTGGTGTCATGCCAAAGGTTGTGACGTTTGTCCAAGGTATTGTTTCTTCCGTTCAATCTTTTTTACCGACAGGAAAACAGATGGCTGGGGTATTTGATACCGTAAAAGCTCGCGTATCGGTCGTATTTGGGGCAATTCAAGCGGCAATTCCAAGTGTTATCTCAATCTTTCAATCATTGGTTGCAGTTGTTAAACCAATCGTGATGATTATTGCAGGCGTAGCTGTTGCAGTAGCCAATTTTATTACTAGTTCAAGCACAATGAGTGTAATTGTTGGGATAATTCAAACTGTTGCGAATGTACTCAAAACACTTGTACCAATCTTGCAGCCAGTTATTACTGCGGTAGGTGCGGGTGTTATTGCATTTATGGCCGTCCAAAAAGTAATCGCTATTTTTAATGCGGTAAAAACTGCAATCATGGCGGTTAGAGTAGCAATGATGTTGTTAGCTGCGAACCCAATAGGTTTGATTATCGCAGCGGTTGCAGCCTTAGTAGCGGGATTCATTTACCTTTGGAAAACTAACGAAGGGTTCCGTAATTTCTTTATCACCGCATGGAATGCAATCCAACAGGTGGCTGTAACCGTTTGGAATGTGATTAAAACTGCCGCAATGGCTGTATTTAATTTCCTTAAACCGGCAATCACTGCTCTCATTACGTTCTGGACAATAGAATTTAATATCATTAAGTCCGTTGTGACCATCATTTTTAATGTAATCAAAACGGTAGTTCTAGGTGTGTTCATTGCAATTAAAGCAATCGTGACGGGTTTTGTAGCATTTTGGACAGCTGTATGGTCTGGTGTTACTCAAGTTGCAACGGCCGTCTGGAACGGAATAACAGCTGTGTTCACGACTGTATTCAACGTAATCGTCGCGATTGTTCGAGGCGCACTAGCAATTATTCTTGGTATTTGGTTCTTACAATTCAATATCATTAAGAATGTTGTCGTGACGGTGTTTAATGCAATAGCTGGCTTTTTAGCACCAATATTAGCCGCCATTGGTAAAGTTATTAGTGCCGCAGTACGTGTTATCTCGGCCGGATGGAAAGCTGGTTGGAATGCGGTTAAGTCTGTGGCACAAGCTGTGTGGAATGTTATTCGGTCAGTAGTTACTACGTATATCAACTCTGTACGAGCAGTTATTACACGAGTTATGAATGTTATTCGTAGTTTCTTTACGGCCGCATGGAATGCTCTAAAAAGACCAGTTACTTCAGCATGGAATGCAATCAAAGGAGCAGTTACTAGTGGTATTAATACTGTTAAGTCGGTTGTTCAGTCAGGGCTTAATCGCGTTAAAAGTATTTTCACCAGTATCTGGCAGTCATTGTCCGGTATTATTTCTTCAGCATGGGGCGCAATCAAAGGAGCAGTTACTACGATTACCAGCGGTATTACAAGCGCATTTGAAAGTGTCGTTGGTAAGATGAGCGATATTGGTCATCGGATTGTTCAAGGTATTGCGGGTGGATTGCGTGCTGCTTGGGGTAGTGTTACAAGTGCGATTTCACGATTAGTTGGACAGATTCCTGCTAATATTCGCAAGTTGCTAGGTATTCACTCGCCATCTCGTGTCACGAAGAAACTTGGACGCTTTACTGCTGAAGGGTTGGCCGTTGGTATTGCTGATGGTTCAAAAGCATCCAAAAAAGAAGCTGCCAAGTTAGCAACTGGCACAACTAAGGCTATGAAACGGGCGATGTCAAAATACAAAGCCGGTAAGATTAGTCCGGGTGATTATGTACAAGAACTTAAGGACTTGAAAAAGTACGGTACTTCTACGAAAGCGACTACTAAGCGCATTAATGAATCAATTGCGAAAGTTAATAAGAAGGCAGCAGGTGCTAACCGAAAAACCTATAACCAAATGAATAAGGCTGGTAATAAACGCAAAGCTGGCAAAGGCTATACGAATGATTATTCTTACTTAGATCAATTGAAGAAAATTAAAAAGAGTAGTAAAGCTACCGGTGCAACGTATGAAAGCCTTAACAAGAAAATTGCTACAGTCCAAGGTTCAATAAAAAGCCAAGTTACCAAAGCGCAAGATGCAACTGCGGCGGCATCTAAGAAGTACGTAACTACCGTTAAAAAAATTAATGACCAGTTGCCAATAGATATTCAAGCGGCAAATGATGAATATAATTCTAAGTTAAATGACTTAAAAAATAGTATTTACTCGCAAGTTGGATTATTTGATGCGGTGGCTAAAAAAGCAGTTTCTAAGTCAACGTTAGCAAAGAATTTAAATGATCAAGTAAATCAAATGACACAATGGCAAGCCAACGTTGCAAAGATTGCTAAGAAGGTTCCGGCAGCATTGACGGATGAGCTTCGTGCGATGGGTGTTGGTTCATCTGCTGAAATTAAAGCAATGACTCAGATGAGCGATAAAGAGCTACAACAGTACGTTGCTCTTTGGAATCAGAAGCACAACTTAGCTAATAGCGAAGCTGACATTGAGATTATTCCGGATAAAAATACTTTGAATACAAAAATTCAGAGTTTGCAAGATGCGGCTTCAAAAGCACTTTCTGATGCACAAGCAACTTTGAATAGTGATTTGGCAGCGATTGGTGATAAGTTCAAGAATATTGCTAACTTTAAAAAGTCTGGTAACATTCTTGGGAATAATTCAATTCAAGGTATCATCAATGGATTGAAAGACAAGAAAAAAATGGGTGAACTAACAAGCACGGCTACCAATTTGGCCAAGAGTATTGAAAAAGCAATTCGGTTAAAACTCAAAATTCACTCACCAAGTCGTGTCATGGCTCAATTAGGTGGATTCGTTGGTGCCGGGTTAACTAATGGTATTTCTGACCAGATTCGTACAGTGCAACGTGCATCACAAAAGATGGCAGAAGCTGTGATTAATCCAGTTGGAAACATCAAGGTTAATCCAAAAATTCAAGGCTTGTTTGATAATACTAGCGTTGAAAAAGCACTGGGGATTAGTGGGAAGTTGAATGCATCAAGTAACGTAAATAACTATTACAACAACGTCACACACCAGTCGCAAACTAATACGGCCGGTCAAGAGGCACTATCGTACTTGAAGGCAATTGCTGACAAGAACACCACGATTGATGGTTCAAGTGTTGGTAAAGCATTGGCACCATATCAATCGGTAGCAAATGCAAATCGTAACGGCCTGGCGGGAAGGGGGATAGCAATTGGCAATAACATCTAGATTTAAAATGGGATTGTGGTTCAACGGTAAACATTCAACTGAATTGGGTGTGGATATGCTTACCGGTGGCGAAATTGGTTTCCCCGAAAAATCAAAATCAATTATTTCGGTTCCGTATGCTAATAGTCCAATCGATTTAAGCTTGATTTATGCGAATGTTCAAACCTATGAACAACGGCAAATTAAGAAAGTGTTTATGATTCGCGATCGTGCTAATCTCACTCGGATTGGCCAACGACGTGTGGCCAATGATGTCGTTAACTGGGTTGAATCATCGAACTCACAAACACCACTAATTCTTGACGAAGACCCAGATTACTATTTTCTTGCTGAGGTTCAAACGGCCCCAACATTGGAGGAATTCGATTTATACGGGACACTTACGATTGAATGGACTTGTTATCCATTCCGAGTGCACCGCTATTCTGATACTTCTGATGTGTGGGACACATTTGATTTTGATAACGACATCGCGCATATTAGCGACTTTATTGTGAATGGTACTGCACAACTTATTTATTTGAATACAGGACAATCAGTTTTGATACCGGATATTGTCGTTGTTGATGGTTCCGTTACATTGACGTTCAATGATAAGAGTATCGCTTTGTCGGTTGGAACGTATCATTCGTGGGATATTGGACTGCAGCCAGGTATCAATTACTTCCAGTTCAGTGGTCATGGCCACGTCAAAGTAGATTATTATCGAGAGGTGATTTAATGTATGAGGTTACATTACGCAACGGCTTCGATGGTCAAGAACAAATAATCCATTCACGTTTCGTTGGTGTGCCTAAGTTGATTAATCCTAAAATTCAAATGGACGTAAAGGCAATTGACGGTATGACATTTTCTGTCAACTACGGCCAACCGGGCTATGATGATATTAATTATCTGACTAGTTTCATCAAGGTGATTCGCTATGGCAAGGACGGTTCGATACGAACTGTTTTTGAAGGACGTGTGTTGCAGTCTAATCCGAGTTTTGGTGCTGATGGTGTCACGTTAGATGTTCAAGTTGAATCGCTCGAAGCTGTCTTACACGATTCTACACAGTTACTAATTGATTTGGGTGTAAGTACACCAAGACAGTTTTTAACACAACTCATAGCAACCCATAATCAATCCGTTGACGAGTGGAAACAATTACATCTTGGCCAAGTTGATTTAACCGATGAAGTTGAAAGGTGGACTGCCGAAGATGCTGATAGTTTTGATAATATCGACCAAATGCTAATTCAAAAAATTGGCGGTGAACTTCGAGTTCGACACGAAATAGATGGGTTATATCTAGATTATCTGAAAGAGATTAGTGACCAAGGTTCACAGCCAATTCGGCTTGCTGATAATTTGTTATCAGTTGGTCGGTCAATTGACGCTAGCAATATTTATACAGTCGTCAAGCCGCTAGGAATGCAATATGAAGGCGATAGCGATGAAACAACCGCACCACCACAACGAGTTAATATCAGCGACGATTCCAGTGTAAATGGTGGTAGTCCCTATCTTGTTAATCAAGATGGTGTGAATGTGTTTGGTCGGATTGTTAAGGTAATTACTTACGACGATATTGACGACCCCGCCGACTTAAAAGTTGCTGGTTTGGCTGACCTGGCTAAAGGGATGGAAGTTACTGAAGCTACACAGCTGTCAGCGATTGATCGTTCAATGATTGACCGAAATGTCGATGAATATGTGAATGGTAATTACTATCCTGTTTTTAATCCATTGATTGGATTAGATGGGACAACCAAACGGATAGTCCAAATGGAATTAGATTTGAATGAACCGGCTAGTTCATCAATGACTGTTGGTGACCGAACTATTGGTTTGGAAGAGTACACAAAAAGCCTTGCTAGCTCAATTCAAAAAGCGACTAATGGCGTGCAAAAGGTAGTATCTGATGTTAACTCAGTACGTGCCATTGCTACGAAAGCGAATAGAAATTCCGAGGATAATAAGCAATTAATCAATGAATTGAACACTAAAGTTGATGGTTTACAGGTTGGCGAGGGGACGGATGACGATGCGTTAAAATATACGCAAGCCGTTCGTAACATCGCTGGCTTTGAGGACATACCAACTATTCTTGGTAATGTGGGTTTTTATCGAATTGAGCACGTGAATGGAATTGATGTTCTTACATTTAATCCGATTGGAACTAACACAATGTGGCGTAAAACCACTGCGTTAGTGCAGGCAACTAATGATGAGGGCTATCCTATTATGGATAAGTACGTCCCTGATGGGTGGCGAATCATATACGGTATAACCGAAGTTTAGAAAGGATAATTGCATGGCTACAACTAACGTATTAGATTCAATCCCAGTCGGCGGATTTGTCGATTTGGGAGACATTGCAGCACAAACAACAATCAAGGCATTCTTACCAGTAACAACCGGTAAGGGTGCCTTGCTACGTTTAAAGAACACCGTAATATTGTTTACACCGACTGGAGGCTACGTTAGTGACGGCGCTACGATTGCCGCTAATGGCTGGACGAAGTTTGCCGCCACTACTGATATTCCAACAGTCGCAGCTAGTGCAACAAAATTAGCGACAGCGCGTGCATTCTCAATTACTGGCGGTGCTACTGCTGCCGGCGTTAATTTTGATGGTACGGGTGCAGTGGCTTTGAATGTGACAGCTTTGGATGCATCAAAGTTGGGCGGGACAATACCAACGGCGGTCTTAGCAACCACGCAGGCAACTGGGACGAATAATACCAGTATCGCTACGACGGCATTTGTTCAACAAGAAATTAATGCTAAAGCCACAACTGTCATGAATTACAAAGGTACAGTATCAAATCAAGCCGCATTGTTAGCTTTGGCAGTTGCAAGCTTGAAAGTTGGTGATGTGTATAACCAACTTGATAACGGCAATAATTATGTATGGTCTGGTGGGACGACTAATGTGATTGGTAATTGGGACAAGCTTGGTGATTCAGTCGACTTGTCAGGTTACGTTGAAGCGACATCTGCTGATTACGTTAAGTCGGTGAGTGTTACAGGTAAAGTTATTACTTTTACAAAGGGTAATGGAACAACACAAACATTCACTGACACAGATACGATTTATACGCACCCGACTTATGGAACTGCTGGAACCTATGCAAGTAATACGGCCGGTGCATTGGCATGGGGTGGAGCCATCATCGTGCCCAAAATCGTGACGGATGCTGGTGGCCACGCAACTGTTACCAATGTGACGTTGAACTTGCCGGCTGCACCAACAACGATTACTGGTAACGCCGGAACCGCCACCAAATGGGCTACTGCTCGTACGATTACCTTAGCTGGTGACGTTAGTGGCTCGACGAGTATTGATGGTTCAGGTGATGCAACAATCACGGTGACGGTCAACGCGACTTACAAATACTTTGCCGACGTGACTACACAAACTGGTTTTGCTGATATTCCAACTGCAACGTTCACACCTGCAGCAAAAGGTGGCGAAATAAAAGTTGAAACATTCACGGGTGAAACGCGGTATTTCTTCAAACCAGTTGGTCAATATGCCGAGTTGTTAAAAATTGGAACTGGTGCATGGCAAATAATTAGTGGGTCACTTTCATATTAGAAAGGAGACAAACTTATGAACTTTCCAGCATCAGTCACATTACCAAACGGAACGCAAAATTTTACTGATATTGGTACATTTGCAAATATGTTCAGCGGTATTGCGGTTGCTAAGTATGATGTATCGAATGCGGCTAGTTTGTTGCCAGTTAATCAGCCAACCACATTAATTATTAACGATGGTGGAATGACATTACAAGCAGGGCAGACGATTATCACTAGCCCAACACCCACGGAAACAACTAATGCGTCTTGGTATTCATTAGGTAATGATTTCACTATTCAATTGGCAACGATGAGTGGGCGAGTTGACAGCGTGGTTGATACGCAAATCGCGAATAATACACAGGTAGCAATTAATAATCAGCTCATGATGGATGTGATTGCTAATAACCAATTATTGCAAGACTCTATGAATGAAATTTCAGGAGTACTTCAAGATTACTTAGCCACTGGTTATAAAGTAGCCGTCAGCTACGGTGGCTCGGTATCACAACGGACATTCACTGTTACGACTTGGACAAACGGGGTTACTTCGGAAACAATATTCAACGCAAACACAACGCCGTTCCAATCATCTGAGATAGAAACCGTCACTGCAAACGTCACATACAGCGGAATGAACAGCGTGACCGGACAATTTAATGCAACTTTAGCTTTACCGATTCAGTACAAACCAACCGCTGACGGAGATGGTGTACTTACACGGATTGATGATAGTCACTGGCGGATTATTACTTATAATGATCCAGCTGGAACGCGTACAATCGACATTATTATGTCGTAGAAAGGAGAACTATGGCAGATATTACTTTAGCAGGACAAGTCGAGTACAGAGACCCAACGCATATCAGTGATACATGGAACGTGGATATTGATGATATTCCAACTGCTGTGAATCAAAACGCTTCGCAAATTCGGACTAAAATGTATGGTGTAGATGTACGTGAGTCACTTGCGCGCTGGGTTGAACTTACTGGCTATATGCTTTCAACAAACCGTGCTGAATTTGCAACGTTCAAAAATTTAGTTAATTCTATGCTTGAAACTTTTGATGGCCGAATCGAATATGTGGAAGGTGGGTTTCAAGACTTTGAAATCATCTGGAATCAGTTTCAGCAAAACATCGCTGAAAGTTCGGATAATTCAGCTGAAAGCGCAGCACTAGCACAAATTATTACTGCTAATACTACAGCAATCGAAGGTCATTCGTTTAACACATTAACCGACATGGTCTCATTTATGTATCAATTGATTGCTGCAAATGTGGCTGCCGGTTATGACATCCCAATTACGTACACGGGGAGTGCTCAACCGACTGTCGCGGTGACATCTTGGACGAATGGTATTACTAGCGAATCAATCTTTGACGAGAACGATTTACCGTTGCAAAGTTCGGCGATTGAAACGGTCACATCTAAAGTCGTCTATGGGTCGCTAAACGCAGACGGAACGCGTAATCTCACGGTTACGTTACCACTTAATTACAAGTCATCTGATGCCAATGATGGTATCTTACAACTTTTAGGCACGCACCACTGGCGCATCATCAATTACGCTGATAACGCCGGCACACGTACAATTGACATCATATTTAACTAGGCTTGCTCAATTCGAGTAAGCCATTTTTATTGGAGGAAAATAATATGGCTTATACACCAATTCAGATTGGCGCTAATGGCGCTGACGCAGTAAATGCAATCAATTCAGTTGCGGGATTATATGACCCGGCAACTGAGTCATTGCGTGTCAAAAACTTAGAAGTTTTAGGAACAACCAAATTGCCTATTGCAAGTGGCACGATAACGTTGAATAGCAGTGCACCTGGTTTAACCGCATCGTATCGAGTTATTGGAAATGTCGTTCAGATAACTCTTGCTGGAAATGTGACTGGAGTTCCTGCTTGGAGCGGTGATACAACGATTGGGACGCTTCCGGCTGGTATTCCTAAGCCTTACGGAACTGTAGCGGCTCGTGGATTCCTACTTGATGTTAGCACCGGTTCTAACTTTGCAGCGGTTCGTGTCGATTCATCAACTGGTAATATCGTTGTTAACGCTAACGCTGGTACACCTGGTAGCAACGACTACTGGGACGGGCAGGTCACATACATCTGCGCATAGCCACCTAATCGAGTTCAAATTGAGCTGTGAAAACAAGCCACGCATTAGCCGCAATAGCAACGTTAGACCCTGACCCGTAGCGTTCAAAGCTAACGACACCGGCTGTATTAATAGGCATCAACCAACTGTTAGCATCTGAACCTTGGAACCGGGGTGAGTAATATGAGCCAATAGTTGGTCTAAACCCAGCGGGTAAAGTAAATATCGTTCCTGTCCAACCGGCTGATTGTGCAGAGGTGATATTAAGCTGTCCTCGTAACATCACAGTTTTTCCGCGCCGTTTATATTGCAAATATCCTGCAGTAAATGGCGCGTTGGGAGTTACATTAATCCAACCCGTATCGTTCAAATTAACGCTTGTTCCTGAAACTTCTAAGTTAGTGATTAGTATTCAATTACTTCAGCAAGCACTAACCATTTGTTGGCGGCGCTACTTGCATTACCATCGTTACCAGTAATCGTGGTATCAGAAAAATAACAGTATTTCATACCAAACGTTGTCGCGTTGATACCAGCCATGTAATCAAATTGAATGCCTTGACCTGAATATTTTAGGACATGTGTTTTTGGCACATATTGATAGTGATGATCCGAATTCTTTAAGTTCGTACCGTCATATCCTTGCCAGTGTAATATCCAACCATTTCGGCAATTTGATATGCTCTTAGACGGTGTAATCGTCTTAGTGGCGTCCATGTGAAAGCCACCAGTCCAAAGCACATTATTCGGTAATTTCAGGTTACCGGTTACTTCTAAGTTTCTGGTACATTATCCTTAAAAAAGGATGTACCAGAATGATTTACGGATATGCACGAGTGAGCACCAAAGGACAAAGTTTAGATGTTCAGTTGGATAAATTGATGGCAGCAGGTGTTGACCCAAAGAAGATTTACAGTGAGAAGTTTACAGGCAAGACTACGAACCGACCACGATTTAAAGCGCTCATACGACGTTTAGAAGCTAATGACATTCTAGTAGTCACGAAGCTTGATAGAATGGCTAGAAACACACGAGAAGCGCTTAACATCATTGAGCCATTGCTTGATAAGGGTGTGATGGTTCGAGTGTTGAATATCGGAATGATTGAGAATAGTTCGGTTGGCAGATTCTTCTTGCGAACGCTGCTATCAATTGCTGAAATGGAACGTGATATGATTCTTGAACGTGTGACAGAAGGCAAAGAGAAGGCGCGTCAACGCAAAGGCTACAAAGAAGGTAGACCGAAGCGCAAAATAACAAAGCGGTATCGTGAAGCTTATGAGCTGTTGAAAACACACAGCTATTCAGAAGTAATCACAGAGACTGGAATATCAAAAAGTACGTTAGTTAGAATTAAGAAACAGATTGAAGGTGGCCAGAAATAGCCATCTTTTTTAATACGCTGAAAAGCCGAAGGGGGAAGTGCCCAATTATCAAGAGGAGGCAAAATATGCATGACATTGGAGGCTTCACATGGGGAGAAATTGGCGCCGTTATTGGTGTCATTCTGTCGTTCTGGGGTGTGGGAGCTAAATTGATTGACCGCTTTAAATCTAAGATTAGTGACCCGCTCTCTATTGATATTAAAGATGTTCGACATCAACTTGCCGAACTTCAAACTGACTTTAAAGAGGACAGCGTGAAGCGGCGGCGCAATGACAAACTTATCTTTGACGAGTTGGATAATCATGAAAAACGGATTATTCAAAATGAAAAAGAAATTGAATTTATGAAAGAGCGGAATAAATGAATTTAGACAATTGGTTAAAAATTTTATCAGCACTATGGGACAGCGGCATCTTAACGGGTGTCGCTGTTTACGTTTGGTCACGTCTTAAAATCAGTAAGAAGGCCGACCGGACATCAATGCTATACCACTTTGCGGATCAAGCTGTGTATCACGCTTCACAATTCAATGAAGCCACAACCAATGAAGCGAAGAAAAGTGCTGCAATGGACATGGTTTCCGAGAGCTTACAGCGTAATAAATGGGCTAATCGATTTACGACAGACCAAATTAGCGCAGCAATTGAAATGGCTGTGAACAAGATGAATGGAGGAATTAAGTAATGGCTAATAAGATTAATCAATATATTATTGATAAGGGATTTAAAGCACCCAAAGAAACTGACAAGACTGGTAAAATTCCAGTGCACAACTCATATCGTAATGGCAAGGGGCGCCCAGAAGGTGTAGTTGTGCATGAAACGGCTAATCCAACGTCAACGATTGGCGGTGAAATTTCATACATGCAAGGTCACTACAAGGATGCTTTTGTACACGAGTTTGTGGATGGCCAAAATATTATCGGCGTGGCTGATACTGATTACTTAGCGTGGGGCGCAGGGTACACAGCGAACTCACGTTACATTCAATTTGAACAAGTACGCGTTCATTCAAAAGATGATTTTGCAAAAGAATTATTGAATGGTGCGAACTTTGTGGCGAACGTATTGAAGAAATACAATTTGAAGCCTAGCGACTCGACGATTGTTACACACCACCAAACATCTAACATGTTTCACGAAACAGACCATACGGATCCAGATGCATACTGGACTACTTCAGCTAGCAAGTGGTTTAGCACAACTTATAAGATTGCTGACTTTATCTGGTTAGTTAAGTATATTTTTGATGGTAAGGCGCCATTAAAGCCAACGACACCAAACAAGCCAGTTACACCTTCAAAGCCAAAACCCGCAAAGAAGATTGCAGAAGATGGTGAAGGTGGCGTGGCTACAATTAAGTTAGCTCAAAAGATTGCAGGCACGACGCAAGACGGTGTAATCACTGGACAGTATGCACCAAATGCAAAGTACTGGCCAAAGATTCATCAAATGAACACCAAGTATTCCAATGGCGGATCACTCTTTGTAGTTACTCTGCAAAAGAAACTTGGGTTCAAGGGTAAGGACTTAGATGGTCAGTGGGGTAAGAAAGTATCAACCGCACTTAATTCTAAACTTGGTTTCAAAAACAAATCAGCATTTGACAAGACATCTGTTTTGGCATGGCAAAAGAAGCTTAATTCTGGTAAATTGTTCTAGTACGAGTTATCAGTAAAAAGACCTGGCACGCACTCACATGAGGCGGCGTCAGGTCTTTTTTTGTTCGTGTGACGACATAATGACGACATGAGTGAATTACAAGTACAATTAATCACTCGATATATATAAGAAGAAACAGTGAAAACAAGGTGACACTTTGTAGTAAAACGTAGCAAAATGCAAACTTTTGTTATAAACTGTAAGGTAAGAATATTTAGAACGAGTAAAGACTGCGTGAGGTTCACGATGGTCAAAAAAACATAGAGGTTAATAATGGACAACAAACTATCAATCATTCCGTTTGGTGGGGTACGCGAAAACGGGAAGAACATGTATGCCGTATCATATAATGATGAAATCTTCATTTTTGATGCCGGGTTAAAATACCCAGAAAATGATTTATTAGGAATTGACGTAGTTATTCCAGACTACGCATATTTAGTGGAACACGCTGATCAAGTGGCTGGGATTTTCTTAACACACGGTCACGCGGATGCCATCGGTGCTTTGCCATATCTTTTGGCAGATTTACAAGCCCCAGTCTTTGGTTCAGAAATGACGTTAGCCTTGGCTAAGTTAGCCGTTAAGGCAGAAGACGCAACGAAGAACTTTACTGATTTCCATGTTGTTAACGAGAAGTCAGTTATTGATTACGGCGATGTTAAGGTATCATTCTTTAGCACGACTCACTCAATTCCACAATCACTTGGGATTGTTTTAGAAACACCTGAAGGACAAGTTGTTTATACTGGGGACTTCAAGTTTGATCAAACAGCAATCGAAGGCTACACAACTGATTTGGCGCGTTTAGGTGAAATCGGAAAAAGTGGTGTCGTTGCGCTGTTGGCCGATGCTGCCGGAACTGGTAACTATGGTGAATCAGTTAACGAATCTAAGATTGAAGAGTATATTTTGGATAAATTCCAAGATCACGAAGGCCGAATTATCGTCGCTGCCGTGGCTTCAAATATCCAACGAATTCAACAAGTAATCAATGCGACATTTAAAACTGGTCGTAAAATTGTTCTGTCAGGTAATGACTTGGAAAAAGTTGTACGCACAGCTTTACAAATTCACAAGTTGGAATTACCAGTTCCAGAAAGTGAATTATTTGTTTCATTCAAAAACATGAAGAAGCTTACGCCTGAAGAAACCGTGATTCTTGAAACCGGTCGGATGGGTGAACCAATTAAGCACTTGCAACGGATGGCAAATGGCGATGATCGTCACATTAAAATCGGCGAAGGCGACTTAGTATTCATTACAACAACGCCTTCAACAGCAATGGAGGCCTTTGTAGCACGTACGCGTGACATGATGTTCCGCGCTGGCGCCGATGTGAAGTCAATTTCACAAGACTTACGTTCATCAGGGCACGCATCACGTAATGATTTACAATTGATGCTGAACTTTATGAAGCCTAAGTTCTTCTTCCCTGTTCAAGGTGAATACCGTGTTTTGAACAGTGCGGCTGAATTAGCTGAAGAAATCGGCATTGCCAAAGACCACATTTTCATCACGCAAAAGGGCGATAAGCTTACTTATGATGGTGACAATATGTTGCTTTCAGGTTCATTTGAAGTCGGTAACACGATGATTGATGGCTCTGGGGTTGGGGATATTGGTAATATTGTTTTACGTGATCGTAAGATTCTATCTGAAGATGGGGTTTTTGTGGCCGTAGTAACAATTGATCGTAAAAAGAAGAAAATTATTTCAAAACCAAAGATTACTTCACGTGGTTTTGTGTACGTAAAAGCGTCACGGGACTTAATGCGCGAAAGTAGCGATATTGTTGAAAAAACAATTCTTGATAATTTAGCTAATATCAAAGAATTTGATTGGTCAACATTGAAGACCGCTGTTCGTGATAATCTTAGCCGGTTCTTATTTGAACAAACACGGCGCCGACCAGTAATCTTGCCAGTTATCATGGAAGTTAACCAAAATGGTTTCCGAAGTGGTAAGCAACGCGGCGCTAAGGGTCAACAAAATGCCCAACGCGTTGAAGAATTGGCGAAAGAGTTAGGTGCTGATGAACAACCAGTAGCTAAGAAAAAGCCTAACAAAAACAAGAACCGTAATAAAAACAAAAAAACTGTAAAACCAGAAACCACAGAAGGTTAGTGATTTTGCATAACATTAATGGAGGTCAGTAGGAAAGTTTTACCTACTGGTCTCTATTGTCTTTTTAAGGAGTACAAATTAATGGAAGATAACCGTAATGAAGCACTAACTGCTGGTAATAATGCATTAGCGCAGGAACATTGGCGTGAAGCAATTGAAATTTTTGACGAATTATATGCTGACGAACAGAGTCTAGAACTAAATTACAAGCTTGTGCGGGCGTTATTTGCGAACAAGCAGTATCAGTTGGCACAGCAGTATTTAGCTGAGTATCTGGATGCATATTTGGACGATCCTGAATATTTGGATATTCTTTTAGCTGTTTTTGTGCAAAATCATAACTTCATTGAAGCGCGCCAACTATTGATGTCAGTAACTGATTTAACGGTACGAGAAACGGGATTGGCATTGGTGGTCAGCGGTGAAGAAAAAGCGCGGGTCGATAGTACCGAAACGTTCAAGGTTGTGTTACGCCAATTTATTCATTTAGGTGACTTTGAATTTGGTGAGCAGTTTAATCGCTATCGTGCAGCCTTGAAATTGCCACTAGATGAATATTTAAAGGGCGCAAAATTCTTACTTCGCGATGAATATGTCTTGCCAATGGTGCGCGCATCAATTTTAGAATCTCTTGCACGGTTGCAAATTAACGATGAAATTAGTTTTTTATGGTTCGATGGGGAAGAACATAGTTTTAACCCAAGCCGGACAATTCCAGCTTTAGCATCAGAAACTGCCAAAACTGTTTGGAATGTGTTAAATGAAACTGTCGGTCAAGATGATCCGATGGCGTTACAAATTTTAGCTGAAGACTTAAAATTGAAATTAGCGACGGCATTTCCATTGCTTGATGAAATTATTTCCGACCCAATTGGCTGGACAAAATATCAAATTGCTCGATATCAAGATACAGATTTACCAGAATTAGCTGAAAATGATATTAAATGGATTGAAAAATTAGATGAAATTTTGGCCGAAGTTGGGTTATAATCAGTAATTAAGGCTAATTATTACGATAATCGCAACTTTTTAGTCTTTTTTAAGGGTTTGTTGTTTACAAATTTCATTGGTATTTATATAATAATTAAGGCTTTCCAGTAGAGCACGAATATTTCAATTATTTCTAATTTAGATGTTTGTGTTCTTCGAGGATTGTAGTATAATTGAACGCATAGGATTGAGACGTATCTACGTCCAATCGTTTTGCAAATATTAGGAGGATTTTCATTTTGGCTAAAGCACACTATGAACGCACAAAACCACACGTTAACATCGGTACTATCGGACACGTTGACCACGGTAAGACTACTTTGACTGCTGCTATCTCAAAGGTATTGGCTGACAAGGGTCTTGCAGAACAACAAGACTTCGCAGCTATTGATGCTGCTCCAGAAGAACGCGAACGTGGGATTACTATTAACACTGCCCACATCGAATACGAAACTGAAGCACGTCACTACGCCCACATCGACGCCCCTGGTCACGCGGATTACGTTAAGAACATGATCACTGGTGCCGCACAAATGGATGGTGCCATCCTTGTTGTTGCCGCAACTGATGGTCCTATGCCACAAACTCGTGAACACATCCTCTTGGCTCGCCAAGTTGGTGTTGATTACTTGATCGTATTCTTGAACAAGATTGATCTTGTTGATGACGAAGAACTTGTTGACCTTGTTGAAATGGAAGTTCGTGAATTGCTTAGCGAATACGACTTCCCTGGTGACGATATTCCTGTTCTCCGTGGTTCAGCTCTTAAGGCTCTTGAAGGTGACCCTGAACAAGTTAAGGTTATCGAAGAACTTATGGACACTGTTGACTCATACATTCCTACTCCAGTACGTGACACTGACAAGCCATTCTTGATGCCTGTCGAAGACGTGTTCACTATCACTGGTCGTGGTACTGTTGCCTCAGGTCGTATCGATCGTGGTATCGTCAAGGTTGGTGACGCTGTTGAAATCGTTGGTCTTAAGGACGAACCTACTTCAACTACTGTTACTGGTGTTGAAATGTTCCGTAAGACTATGGACGAAGGTGAAGCTGGTGATAACATCGGTGCCCTTCTCCGTGGTGTTGCTCGTGAAGACATCGAACGTGGTCAAGTTTTGGCTAAGCCAGGTTCAATCCAAACCCACAAGAAGTTCAAGGGTGAAGTTTATATCCTTTCTAAGGAAGAAGGTGGACGTCACACTCCATTCTTCTCAAACTACCGTCCACAATTCTACTTCCACACTACTGACGTTACTGGTGTTATCGAATTGCCAGAAGGTGTAGAAATGGTTATGCCTGGTGATAACGTTACTTTCACTGTTGAATTGATCAGCCCTGTTGCGCTTGAAAAGGGTCTTAAGTTCACTGTTCGTGAAGGTGGCCGTACTGTTGGTGCCGGTGTTGTTTCAGAAATCGACGACTAATATTTGTTAGTCAGAGAATTTTAAACAAATTCACTGAACAAAAAAGAGTTCGCATTCGTGCGAACTCTTTTTTTTGCACGCTGAAGCTACAAGCAGGAGGGCTCTTTGGGGGCTCGCCAGTAGAGTTCCAACTGTGTGTTGTGAGTTTACCAAGAAGGGCGCTTTGCCGTGGTAATGAGCTTCCTACACAGCACGTAGGTCTGGTTGTGTAGCGTGAAGTGGTTAATCTGCTTGAGTCAGTATTAGTATCACCAGAAAAAGCGATTAAATACAGGAATTTATAGTGTTTTCAGTTTACAAGCCTAGTTTTGTAGGTTAAACTATTATTCGTATGTATTAAACATTGAAATAAGTTGAGCTGCTTGATCAGCTCTCTAATTGGAGGAATTAACACATGGTTGCAACAAACGCACAATGGACTAAGGGCGAAGGTAACAAAGGTACTTTGTCATTTGAAATCCCAGTTGAAATTTACACTGATGGTATCGATAAGGCTTACAACAAGGTGAAGAACCAAGTTAACATGCCTGGTTTCCGTAAAGGTAAGATGCCTAAGCAACTCTTCATCAAGCAATACGGTGAAGAAGCATTGTACCAAGACGCTATGAACATCGTTTTGGGTGATGTGTACGAATCAGCTGTTCTTGAAGCAGGTATCACTCCAGTTGGTCAACCAGCTATCGATGCAGATTCAATGAACAAGGGTGAAGCATGGAAGCTTCACGCTGAAGTTGAAATCGCACCTGAAATCGAATTGGGCGAATACAAGGGCTTGACTGTTCCTAAGCAAAGCACTCGTGTAACTGCTAAAGAAGTTGATGCTGAAATCGAAAAGCTTCAAGCACAACAAGCTGAACTTGTATTGAAGGAAGATGAAGCAGCCGCTGAAGGCGATACTGTTGTTATCGACTTTGATGGTTCAGTTAACGGCGACCACTTTGAAGGTGGTAAGGGCGAAAACTTCTCACTTGAACTTGGTTCAGGTCAATTCATCCCTGGCTTTGAAGACCAACTTGTTGGCCACAAAGCTGGTGAAGATGTTGAAGTTAAGGTTACTTTCCCAGAAGACTACCAAGCAGCTGATTTAGCTGGTAAGGAAGCCTTGTTTGAAACTACTATCCACGAAGTTAAGACTAAGGAATTGCCTGCACTTGACGATGAATTCGCCAAGGACGTTGATGAAGACGTTGATTCTCTTGAAGAATTGAAGGCTAAGACTAAGGACCAACTTAAGGAAGACAAGCAACAAGCTGCTAAGGATGCAATTGAAGAAGCTGCAATCTCACAAGCTGTTGATAACGCCTCAGTTGTTGGTGAAGAAGTTCCTGCATCAATGATCGACGAAGACGTTCACCGTCAAATCGACCAATACCTTGGCAACATGCAACAACAAGGTATCAACCCAGACATGTACTTCCAATTGACTGGTACTACTCACGATGACTTGCACAAGCAATTCGAAGACGGTGCTGAAAAGCGCGTTAAGACTAACCTTGTTCTTGAAGCAATCGTGGCTGCAGAAAAGGTTGAACCATCAGATGCTGACCTTGATGCTGAAGTTAAGTCATTGGCTGACCAATACGGTATGGACGAAGCAGCGGTTCGCCAAGCTTTAACTCCAGAAATGTTGAAGCACGATATCGCAATCAAGCAAGTAGTTGACTTGATTGTTGAATCAGCTGTTGAAGCCTAATAATTAATCATTAGCTAAAAAGATTGAATCGTTCGCGATTCAATCTTTTTTATTGGCGCTATTCCGTCTGACGTGGAATTTATAAAATGTGATGAGATGTATGATGCCACTGCGTGCCTGAAAATCACATTGTGCACCGAAATGGAAGCACATGCCCAAGCCGCTTGCTTATGCCTGCGAACCGGCAACGCAAAACATCCCAGCATTTTGTTTCACAAAATACTGAATCTAATCCTAACGCGATTAGATTAGCCTTGCAGGCTGGATGTCTGTCTTGGGCAACTCGGGATAGCTGGCAGTCTAATGGCTAAAGCCAAAAAACTGCTCACATTTGTAGCTACGCTGGACAAATAAGGCCCGGTCGGCTCTACCCTCAGCGACGAACCCGACACGTGGTGTCACGTTCGTCCCATTTCGGTGTAAAGCCTGCCGGCCACAAAGTAATTTTCAGTCACTCCGCTAGATAAGCGTGGAATTATTGATTACCGCTAAACTTGCAACGACAAGGATTAGGGCATATTACTAGTCAGACTGCCTGCTCAAACTAACGAAGAGACTGGTTCCAGACACGTAGTGGGAATCAATCTGAGACACATATCCAAATTCCACGCTAGAAAAATTTTAGCCTTTTTATTTTATTAGGTGTGTGGGAAATTAAAAAGCCATATAAACTTGAGTTTTGAAAGCCTTGAATGGTAGCGGTCTTATGGTACAATTGAGATATGAATTTTTGACAGGAGGCTATTGCCCATGTTTGATGCTACTGACCCAATGGGTCCCGTAGTTTGTTCATTTTGTGGTAAATCACAAGATGAGGTACAAAAGATTATCGCTGGTCCTGGCGTGTTTATCTGTAATGAATGTGTTGAACTTGCAAAGTCAATCATTGATGAAGAAACTCGTCGTGACAATATTGAAGAAGTTATTGAATTACCAACACCACGTGAAATTGTTGATATTTTAAACCAATACGTAATTGGTCAAGAAGATGCAAAGCGGACGTTAGCAGTTGCAGTTTACAACCACTACAAACGAATTAACGAAACTTTAGTTGGTGATAGTGAAGTTGAATTGCAAAAGTCTAATATCTCAATTATCGGACCAACTGGTTCTGGTAAGACTTATTTGGCGCAAAGCCTTGCCCGTATCTTGGATGTGCCATTTGCTATTGCGGATGCCACAACTTTGACTGAAGCTGGGTATGTTGGTGAAGACGTTGAAAATATCCTTCTGAAGTTATTGCAAAATGCTGATTACGATGTAGAACGCGCCCAACGTGGCATTATCTATATTGATGAAATCGATAAAATTGCGAAAAAGTCAGAAAATGTTTCAATTACGCGTGATGTTTCTGGTGAAGGGGTACAACAAGCATTATTGAAGATGCTTGAAGGTACACTTGCTAACGTTCCGCCTCAGGGTGGTCGTAAGCACCCACAACAAGAATTCATTCAAGTTGATACGACGAACATCTTATTCCTCGTTGGTGGGGCATTTGATGGGATTGAAACGATTGTTAAGGAACGTCTTGGGGACAAGGTCATTGGCTTTGGTACTGATTCAGATAAGGGCGCTAAGTTACGTGAACTTGATGAAAAATCAATCATGCAACAAGTGATTCCTGAAGACTTAATGGCGTTTGGTTTGATTCCAGAATTTATCGGGCGGTTGCCAATTTTGACAGCGCTTGAAAAATTAGATGAAGACGATTTGGTTCATATTTTGACGGAACCAAAGAATGCGTTGGTCAAGCAATATACTGAATTAATTAAGTTAGATGATGTTGATCTTGAATTTACGCCAGCTGCATTGAAAGCAATGGCTAAACTTGCGATCGAACGTAACACGGGTGCCCGTGGTTTGCGTTCAATTATCGAAGAAGTGATGCGCGACATTATGTTTGACTTACCAAGTCGAGACGATGTTGAAAAAGTCATTATCGGTGAAACAACCGTTAATGACCATGCAGAACCTGAATTAATTTTAAAATAATAGATCGTAAATGGTAGTTGGTCAGTTGATTAACTACCATTTTTATAATGGTTTTGATATTCTAAAAAAGTATTGGCTCTGTTTCGTCTAACGTGGAATTTATAAAATGTGACGAGATGTATGATGCCACGGTGTGCCTGAAAATCACATTGTGCACCGAGATGGAAGCACATGCCCAAGCCGCTTGCTTATGCCTGAGGTACGGCAACGCAAAACATTCCAGCAGTTTGTTTGCAACAAACAACTGAATCTAATCAAAACCCGATTAGATTAGCCTTCCAGGCTGAATGTCTGTCTTGGGCAATTCGGGATAGCTGGCAGTCTAATGGCTAAAGCCAAAAGACTGCTCATCTACCCTCAGCGACAAACCCGACACGTGGTGTCAAGTTCGTCCCATTTCGGTGTAAAGCCAGTCGGCCACAAAGCGATTTTCAGTCACTCCGCTAGATAAGCGCGGAATTATGGATTTGTGAAGATGGTTACCACGTTAGCGAACCAAGCTTCGCAAACATTTGAAGACCGCACTGTGGCTTCAAATGTTTGTCTTCCCTCACGGTGTCCAGACTGGTTCCAGCCTCGTAGTGGGAATCAATCTGAGGCGCATATCCAAATTCCACGCTAGAAAAATTTTAGCCAAAGTATTATGATTCTATTTATTCTGGTCCTGTGGCACGCAGTGGATACCACACAGCCCAAAATAATTTGAATTTGTTTTTCTTGTAACAATTAAAGGAGTGATTCTTTGGTATACTAGTTAAGTCATAAAAACCTATAAATCACTATAAAAAATCAACGTGTGGCGAATATCGTCACAGATAGGAGCCTCACAATGGACGTACACAATGTTTCATTAACAATTAGTGCCGTGGCACCAAAGCAATACCCAACTACTGGCTACCCCGAACTTGCCTTCGTTGGCCGGTCAAATGTTGGTAAGTCATCATTTACCAACACATTAATTAATCGTAAGTCATTTGCACGGACGTCTTCACAACCAGGTAAGACGCAAACTTTGAATTTCTATAATGTTGAAGATCAAGTTTATTTTGTCGATGTGCCCGGTTATGGCTATGCCAAAGTTTCACGAACTGAACGTGAAAAATGGGGTCAAATGATTGAAACGTATTTGACTGATCGTACCCAATTGCGTGGGGTGGTTTCACTAGTTGATGCGCGCCATGCACCATCAGAAGATGATATTAATATGTACAATTGGTTGTCTTACTATGATATTCCAATCTTAGTAGTTGCGACTAAAGCCGATAAAATTGCGCGCGGTAAGTGGAATAAAGCTGAATCAATCATCAAAAAGGCGTTGGAATTTAATGATGCCAATAGTGACTTTTTGATGTTCTCAGCCGTGACCAAAGACGGTAAAGCGGAAGCGTGGGATTGGATTGAAGCACGGATGGCAGAACCAGAAGCCGTTTTTGAAGCAATCGAAGCTGACGACGAAGGGGAATAAAGATGGAATTTAATGAATATCAAAAAGATGCGAATCGAACACTCTTTGGTACCGAAACCGTTTTAACGAATCTTGGTTTAGGTCTCGCATCTGAAACGGGTCAAATCACTTACATGATGAAACGTTACAGTTTTGAAGGTGCTAAGTTGGACAAGCAAGTCTTAACCCATGAAATTGGTGATGCACTTTGGTATTTATCACAAATTGCTGAATGGGCTGATATTGATTTTGAAGATGCTGCCAAGGAAAACTTAGCGTCATTGAATCAACGTTATCCTGACGGCGAACACAAGTAATTTACAGCAAAGAAAAAAGCGCCGGAATCCGACGCTTTTTTTGTTACGATTAATCTTTTTTGTCACTAGTGTTTTCTTTGGTGCGACCAAGCGCACGATCTTTTGCTTTGTTGTCTTCGTCGTCAAGTGGCAATGAAATCATGTCACCGAGCATTTTGTCAAAATTAGTTTCGCGTTTAAGTGTGAGAGCCATCTATACCGTTTCCTTTCTTTTCTTCACAGCAAGTATAGCAGATAATTGCCCAAATTGGTATTCGGAACTTTTGCGGGGGTAACGCTGAATATTCTTGTGTATATTCAGCGACAATGTGTATATATATGCAAAAATGTGTTTTTCAGTTGCATAGTTTCATCCGAATCGGTAAACTTAGTTTCAATGAATATTAGAAAAAGAGGATTATGCAAATGAGTACAGTCTTAGAAATTAAAAATTTAAAAAAGACCTATGGGGAAAATGAAGTCCTCAAAGATATTACTGAAACAGTTAACAAGGGTGAAGTGATTGCCGTGCTTGGACCTTCTGGGGCGGGGAAATCAACTTTTCTACGTTCATTGAATATGTTAGAAAAACCTACAGCAGGGGCAATTGTCTTTGATGATAAAGATTTAATGCACCTTTCTGATAAAGAATTGGACAATCTGCGTGAACGGATGGGCATGGTGTTCCAAAGTTTTAATTTATTCCCTAACATGACCGTGCTTGAAAATATCAAGTTAGCACCAATGAAAGTTAAAGGGACTAATGATAGCCAAGCCACTGAAATTGCGCAAGAATTATTAGCAAAAGTTGGCTTGTCAGATAAAGCTGATGTTTTCCCAGCAAGCTTGTCTGGTGGTCAACAACAACGGGTCGCAATTGCCCGTGCCTTGGCGATGAATCCAGAAGTGATGCTATTTGATGAACCTACTTCAGCACTTGACCCTGAAATGGTTGGTGAAGTTTTAAAAGTTATGCAAGACTTGGCCGATGAAGGCATGACAATGATTGTGGTAACACACGAAATGGGCTTTGCACGTGAAGTTGCTTCAACAGTTTGGTTCATGGCGGATGGTTACATTCAAGAAAATACGTCACCCGAAGAATTCTTTACAAATCCCAAGACCGATCGGGCAAAAGACTTCTTAGCTAAAATTCTCTAATTTTTTGTAAGCAAACGTATAGCATATCGTTAATAAAGATGTTACAATTACTCCATATTAAATCAAAAGCGATGTGGAGGATTTTAGATAATGGCTGTTTTAGAAACTACTGATTCAACTTTTGTAGCTGATACTGCTACAGGCGTAACTTTAACTGATTTTTGGGCGGTTTGGTGTGGACCTTGTCGCATGCAAAGTCCTGTTGTTGAAGCTTTGGACGCAGAAATGAGTGGCAAAGTAACGTTCAACAAGATGGACGTTGACGCAAACCCTGCAACACCACAAGAATTTGGCATCATGTCAATTCCTACCTTGTTGGTGAAAAAAGATGGTGAAGTTGTTGATACTATTGTGGGTTACCACTCTAAAGAACAATTAACAACATTGCTTGATCAATACATTGATTAATTAATATTTTGGACGGTTATCACTACGAATTTACGTAATGATAACCGTTTTTTTGTTTCAAATTCGCAAAATGTTCATACTTTTCAGGCAAGATAGTAACTATGAAACCTCAAGGAAAGTTGGTAAGAGAAATGCGAAGAACTGTAACGTTTGAATATACTGGTGACAATCCTTTTGAAGCACAGCAATGGTTTACAGAATGGTGTGTTGATTGTGGGCTGCCGGATGAAGATATCGAAACTGAAGTATCGCACGTTGAAAATAGCAACGTTGGAGAATCAAATCGGACGATGCGTTATGTGCGTGAAAATGATTAATTTTGAATAAATGACGAATGAATTAGCAAATGTTTGCTAGTTCATTCTTTTTTTCGTGTTATTAAAGGTAAGTGAAGTGGTATTATAGTAACTATTACATCAGAATAATGGAGTAGAAATCGTGGTAGAAAAAACCGAAACAATTAGTCGCCAAACAATCTTAGCAATTATTGCAACGGGACTCTTTGGCTTTACCGGAATTTTGACAGAAACCTCAATGAATGTGACTTTTCCGGAATTAATGCAGAACTTCAACATTACAATTGGAACGGTACAGTGGATCACAACGGCATATCTTTTGACAGTGGCGTTAACGATGACAGTTTCTGCGTATTTGAAGAACGTCTTGAGTCCGCGGATGATTTTTTACGCCGCGTTGATCTTCTTCGTTGTCGGAGATGTTCTCGCAATTGCGTCTAATTCATTTGCGTTACTCTTGATTGGCCGAATTATCCAAGGAGCGGGGACAGGGATTGTCACACCGTTGCTGTTTAATATTATTTTAGAATATGTACCATTCAGTAAAGTCGGGCAGTATATGGGCTTTGGGACAATGATTTTATCGTTAGCACCAGCTTTTGGCCCCATGTTTGGTGGCTTGGTTGCGTACTATTTACCTTGGCGGGCGATTTTCTGGCTTGTCTTACCGGTTGCACTTATCTCATTTATCTTGGGAGTAAAAAATATCCCAGCAGTCAAACCAACTGGCACACATCGTGATTTTGATTTCTTGCGATTTATCTTGTTAGCTATTAGTTTTTCAACATTTCTGTATGGTTTGAATACGGTTGAACATGGCGATGTATCATTGGCAATGGTCGCTAACTTTGCAGTAGCGGTGGTTGCGATGGGATTGTTTATCTATCGTTCAAAGCATTCCAAAAAGATGTTTTTAAACATTGATATTATTAGTAGTAAAGCATTGCGTTTTAGTTTACTTGCATACTTTATTTATCAATTTACGAACTTGGCAGTGAATTTCATGATACCGACATATATTCAGTTAGTGTTGGGGTCAACCACTTTGTTAGCTGGGTTTGCTTTAATGCCAGGGAGTTTAGTGGGGGCACTCATGAATCCTGTGTTTGGTCGTTTGTACGACGAACATGGGCCTAAAATACCATTGCTGCTTGGTAATTCAATCTTTGCAGTCGTGGTATTAATCTACAGTATTATTGCGCAAAATATGGTTATCTGGGCAATTACGTTGATTTATGTATTCTTAACGGTCGGCCGAAGTATGGCATTTGGTAATTCAATGGCAACTGGACTTTCTCAAATTGATGCCAAAGATCGCCCGGATGGAAATGCGATTTATAATACGGCTCAACAATTTGCGGGTGCGATTGGAACAACCATTGCATCACTGTTCTTGAAGGTTGATCACCAAGCAACGGCAAGTGTCGCAACACAAACTGCTCGTGGGACACAACATGCATTTATTTTTATTTTAGCCTTAGCGCTTATCAATTTTGGCTTATTTGGTTTAACCTTTAAGTTTTTACAGCCAACAAAAAAATAAATTATGAAGAACGGTTATTATTACTTTTTGTAATAGAAACCGTTCTTTTTGCAATATTCAGCTAATTAGATTGCAAACATAATACGGTCAAACTACGAATCGATGAATATTCACTTCACTAACAAAAAGTTAGTATACTTCTTTATATTGATAAAAACGCAAGTAAAAAAGAAATATATAGGAGCTGGTTAATCGATGAAAATTACTAAGCTGATTTTAAAAACAATTATAACAGTAGCCATTTTAGTTAGTGCAGTAGCCTCTGGCAGTGCAACAGCAGCTAATGCTAACAATGACCTCGTACCAGCAACTGCTTCGCAAGCACAAATCAAAAAATTAACGGCACAAGGATTTACATATAGTACTAAAACGGGCTACATTTGGCCAGTTAAAGGTAGTATGCACATCTCGTCAGGTGAAGGTTCACGGCACTTGGCCTATGCAGCTACTAACTTTCACTACGGCTATGATTTTGTGCCTGGTAAGAGTAAGAGTTTTTACGCGATGCGTGGGGGTATAGTGATTGCTGCTGGAGCCCATGATCGTGCGCACAATTTTCAAATGGCGGGAAACGTGATTATCGTTAAACAAGATGACGGCAAGTATGCTGTTTACTCAGAATTTAGAAATGGTTCGCAAACCGTTCGTCGTGGTCAATATGTCGCGCAAGGACAAAAGCTGGGGACGATGGGTGTATCAGGAATGACATCTGGGACACACGTGCATATTGGGATAACTAATCAAGCTTGGCCAGGTTATGGCCGTAGTGGTGTTTCGATGGCTGGTAATGGTCGCAAAGGATGGGTAATGTTACATAAGTACCTCGACGTTAAGCGCGTGTATGGTGAAGGTCGTCGGAGTGCCGCAACAATTACTACGGGTCAATTAAATTAAGTATTTTGTGAAAAACACTAGAAAAATGTAAATTGGCTTACATTAACTAGTGTTTTTTTGGTATCATTATAAATGAAAGCGTTTGCAAAACGAGAACAGGGAACAGATTGGGTACTATTTTCTATGAAGTTGTACTGAATACAAGGAGGAAAATTAATGACCGAAACAACCGCATTTCCACAGGATTTTTTATGGGGAGCAAGTACAAGTGCGTACCAAGTTGAAGGTGCGTGGAACGTTGATGGAAAGGGACCGTCTGTCCAAGACATTCGGGACGTACCAGCAGGAACAATTGATTTTCGGGACGCCGTTGATCATTACCATCACATGAAAGAAGACGTTCAGTTGTTTAAAGAATTGGGCCTCAAAGCCTATCGTTTATCGATTGCTTGGTCACGAATTTTACCCGAAGGCACAGGAGAAATTAATGAAGCTGGGATAAAGTTTTATGATGACCTAATTAATGAACTATTGGCTAATGATATTGAACCAGTAATCACGGTGTTCCACTTTGATTTACCCGCGGCATTGAACGAAAAAGGTGGCTGGCAAAATCGGGAAACGATTACAGCATTCCGTGAATATTGTCATATCTTATTTGAACGTTTTGGTGACCGCGTGAAATACTGGTTAACTATCAACGAACAAAATATGATGGTACTATTTGGTAGCATGATTTGGGGCGGTGAAGGTGGTTATCAGACAGCCTTTACTGAAAATCACCATATGCTGTTAGCGCAAGCTGAAGTTATGCGCGATTATCATGAAGGCCATTATCCTGGTAAGATTGGCCCGGCACCGAATATTGCCCTAATGTATCCAGGCTCTGATAAGCCAGAGGACGTTTTAGCGGCGCAACAAGCGAATGCATTGCGTAACTGGGCTTTCCTTGACCCAGCAGTTTACGGTCGGTATAACGCGCAATTTTTGGCGATTATCAAGCAATTAGGTGTTGAGATACCATTTGAAGATGGCGATGGCGAGATTTTGCGGAATGGGACGGCTGATTTTATTGCTTTTAATTACTATAATAGTGGAACCGTTGTGGCGATGGATAGTCAAGGCGAATTAGCGAGTGGCGATCAACAAACTGGGATTGGCTTCCCAGGTTTCTTCAAGCAAATTGATAATGCAAATCTTGACCATACTAAATTTGGCTGGGAAATTGATCCAATCGGTTTTCGGACAACCATTAATGAAATTTATAGCCGCTATGGTTTGCCATTGATTATTACTGAAAATGGTATGGCAGATTATGATGAATTGACCGCTGACGGCAAGATTCATGATCAACCACGGATTAAGTATTTAGGTGATCACATTGAACAGATGCGTTTAGCAATGGCAGATGGCGCAGAAGTGTTTGGGTATAATCCTTGGAGCGCGATTGATTTGATTTCAACGCACGAAGGATTAAAGAAGCGCTATGGGTTCATTTACGTTAATCGCCACGATGATGGCTCTGGTAATTATGAACGGTACAAGAAGGATAGCTTTGCCTGGTACCGTGGTGTGATTGATTCAGATGGTGTGCAATTACACGATAACTAAATTAGTGCGGAACATAATATTGACTAGGCTCGATTCTACTCGTAGGAGTGGAATCGAGTTTTTTACGCAATAAACTGGAACTTGTAAAAATTTTAAAAAAATTAAAAAAACTGGCTTAATTTTACGTAGTTTATATATAGACCGTAAATTATTTAAGCGTACGGGTTACAGACTGTTTAATTTCGAAAGGGGGAATTAGCTAGATGTTAGAACGAGTGACAGAATTGTGGGAACAGTATCAGCGATGGGTGATTATTGCAGTGGTGATTGTTGGTGGCGGTACGGCAGTATTATTGGGAAGTGGTGTCATAGCAACAGCCCCAAAGCCCGACGCAAATATTAAAGCGGTTAGCCAGATTGGGCAACCACCAGAGCCCAAAGTTTCAAGCCGGGTAGCAAATAGTGCGGTCACGTCATCGACGGCTAAGCGCTTATTTGTAGACGTAAAAGGTGCGGTTAATAAACCAGGTGTCTTGGAAGTAGCTGCCGGTGCGCGGCTCGATAGTATTTTGGCTTTGGCGGGTGGGGTAACAAAAAAGGCTGATTTAAACCAAGTTAACTTAGCGCAAGAAGTTCAAGATCAACAAATTATTTATGTGCCAAAACAAGGAGAGCAGACACCAGCGCAATTTAATAATGCTGGTGGAACGGCAACGAGTGGTGTAGCGGGAGCTGGGGAAGCCACAACTGAAGCCAATGTTAATTTGAATAATGCGTCGAAAGAGGATCTCCAGACATTGACGGGTGTCGGACCAAGCAAGGCAGATGCTATTATTCAATATCGTGAAGAACATGGGCAGTTTGGCACAATTGAGGAACTAACTGAAGTGACCGGTTTTGGTGAAAAGACGTTTGAAAAATTAAAAGATAAATTAAGTGTTTAGCATTTATGCATTGTTAATTCACCCTAGTTTGTAACAGTAAGAACAGCGAATATAATAAAATTCGATATTGCTCAGTGCAAATGTAGAATGCGATGAATTTGTTGTGGGTGAGACATAAATCTTGATGCTGGCTAATACTTGGAATGATTTGTTTGGTATAATATTAGGAAATATTAATAAATGAGGGCAATACAATGGTAAAACGAATTCCTTGGGATGAATACTTCATGTTACAAGCAGTAGCTTTATCATCACGTTCAACATGTAATCGCTTATCAGTTGGGGCGGTTTTAGTTCGTGACCGGCGCTTGATTGCGTCAGGTTACAACGGTGCTGTTGAAGGGGATGCGCACTGTTTTGATGTTGGTGATTTAATGGTTGACGGTCACTGTATTCGGGCGATCCATGCGGAACAAAACGCACTACTTCAATGTGCTAAGTACGGAATTGCCGCTGATGGGGCGGAGGTCTACGTGACGGATTTTCCATGTGTAAATTGCACTAAAATGTTGCTACAAGCGGGAATTAAGAAAATTAACTATCTGCGAAACTATAATAATGATGAATTTGCACAGCATTTGATTGACCTTAAAGGGGTTGAACTCAACCAAGTTCATTTCTCTGATTCAGCACAGGACGCTGTGAATCTCGACCTTTACAAATAATTATGCAACATCGCTGGATTTTTCCAGCTTTAGTGGCAGCCTGTTTAAGTGCTCTGATCCTCGCACAGCAACGATGGGCGGCTATTGTCTTATTAGTCGTAATCATCCGGATTGTTTTATTACGTGAACGTAACGTGTTGATTGTTAGTCTCATTGTCGGTGGCATCATGGGACTATGGTTTTATGCATTCGATCAGCGGTTAACGCAACAATGTTTACCGGATATGGATAAAGCCACACTGGAGTTACATGTTCAGCCCGATGAAATTCAAGTTGATGGTGATTATGCGCGAGTGACGGGTAGCACGCTACAACACTCACAACCGATAATCGTCTACCTTAAATTGCAAAAACAAGCGGAACAAGAAATGCTAAGTAACGTGACTCAGCCAATGTTGATAACGGTCACGGGTAAGTTAGGGCGAGTTAATTCGGCGACTAATATTGGTGAATTTGATGCCCGTGAGTATTTTCGTGGGCAAGGAATAACTAATACGCTTGCAAAAGCCAAAATAACAACAATCAAGACAGTCCCGCCAAATGGACTGAACGATTATTTACATTGCTGGCGCAAACAAGTAATTTTAACGTTTGAGAAATTGCCTAAGTATTTACGATTTTATGGTGAAACCTTAATTTTAGGATATGTTCGGGCGGATTTTTATCAAGAAAATCAAGGTATCAAAGAGCTTGGCCTCCTCCATTTATTTAGTATTTCGGGGTTTCAAGTGACGTATTTTATTATTTTTGTTGGTTTTATTTTACGCCGTTTTGGGTGGTGGCAAGAAATTGTTGCTATCTTGATTTGTATTGCTTTACCAATGTATTTCATTTTTTCTGGTAGTGTACAGTCGTTAGTGCGTGCAGTTATTATGGGGATGCTTGCACAAATCATTATTGTGAGCCGCAAACGAATTGGTAAGCTTGACGCGTGGAGTTGGGCGCTGATACTCGGTATGTGTGTCGAGCCGGCAGTCTTACTAAACTTAGGTGGGCAGCTTTCATATGTACTTGCCTTGTCCCTAATCTATGGGCGCCATTTATGCTATGCAGTGCACGTATTGTTAATGAACTTGGTGAGCGTACCGTTATTACTTTTTCATACGTATCAGTGGCATTGGTTAGCGTTGTTGGCTAATTTTTGTTTATTGCCGCTGTTCAGTTTGGTAGTACTGCCACTGACGATTTTAGGCGTTGTGGTCTTTAAATATTTTCCAGTAATCAGTTATGGTGTCGATACGATGCTTAAGGGGTTAAATTGGCTAATTGCGTTTCTGGGCAATTTACCCGGGAAAATCGTTTATGGTCAGCTACCGTTGATATTGGCGCTGATTTGCTTGGGACTGACTTTACACTTGCTTAGTCGTGTTACTAGTTGGCGAAGTTGGTGGTTATTGGGCGTCTGCTATGTGCTGGGCTTTATGATTATTCGAGTACCAAATACTGGCGAAGTGACGTTTATTGATGTTGGTCAAGGTGACAGTATTTTTATTCGGACACCGCAAAATCAAGAAAAAACGCTGATTGATACTGGTGGTAGGGTGGAATTTGCTCAGGAAAAAGCTGCGTGGCAACAACGGCAACAGGTGGGACAACGGATCGTCGAAAAAGTCACAATTCCGTATCTATTCAAACAAGGGATTGCGCGGCTAGATCAAATTATTTTGACGCATGCGGATGCCGATCATATGGGCGATTTGGCCACATTATTACAACAAGTCCGCACCGACAAAATTTATGTAGGGGCGGGGATGGAAAAACTGCCGACACTTGTACAGCTACAACGGCGGTATCATTTTAAAATAGTAGCAATCATGGCACCCCAGCAATTGGCAAACACGCAGTTACAAGCATTGATGCCGATGAAAGTGGGAAAAGGCAAAAATGAAGATTCGTTGGTCACTACTGCGGTCTTTGGTAACCAACGTTTCCTATTCATGGGGGATTTAGACCAAGCGGGTGAAAAAATGATAATGCGCCAGTACCCAATGTTACGGGTGGATGTGCTTAAGCTTGGACATCATGGTAGTAAAACAAGTACGGCACCGGAATTTGTGAAGCAAATCAAACTACAGTTAGCAATTATTTCCGCCGGTCGAAATAATATGTACGGTCATCCACATCAAGATACGATAACAACGTTAGAAGCAGAACACGTGCAATATGTTAGTACCGCAAAAAATGGTATGATTAGCTACAGATGGTCACGGAAATATACAGAGTGGCGAACAATGATAAGTGAGTAATAAAATGAATTTTGATGAATTAACTAAACAATTAAAGGAACAACCAGCGAATGTCTATTTAATTCAAGGCGAACAGTTCTATTTGTTGGATGCCGTGCGTGACTTGTTCAAACAAGTCATCCCAGAAGATGAACGCCAGATGAATTATGCCAGCTATGACATGGATGAAGTGGAAGTAAGTGTGGCCCTCGACGATGCAATGTCAGTCCCATTTTTTGGTGAGCGACGAGTTGTTGTCATCGAAAAGCCTGGTTTTTTAACGGGTGAGGTCAAAAAACAACGGCTAAATCACGATATTGAGGGTTTGCAGGCCTATTTGGAACATCCAGAACCGACTACGACGTTGGTGTTTATTGCCCCATATGCAAAGCTCGACAGTCGAAAAAAAGTCGTCAAAGAGTTGAAGCGGACGGCGCAAATTTTAGAATTTACCGAAATGACGGAAAATCAAGTACGCCAATTTGTGGAACGCGATATTCGCACACATGGTTACAAAATCGAACCAGTCGCCATGAATGCGTTTGTGCAACGGACGAATGCGGATTTGTCAGATATGATGGGTGAACTCGCTAAGCTGTATTTGTATTGTTATGATGAAAAAAACATTACTAGTGCGGCGGTTAACGAGTTAGTCACAAAATCATTAACTGAAAATGTGTTTGATTTAGTGAATGCTGTATTAGCTAAACAGACAAATACTGCGTTGACGATTTATCATGATTTAATGATTAGTGGTGAAGAACCATTGAAAATGAACGCATTACTAGTTAGCCAATTTCGCTTATTGATTCAGGTCAAAGGGTTAATTAATAAAGTGCGGAGTGAAAAAGAACTCGCATCACAATTGAAAGTCCACCCATATCGGATTAAGCTCGCTAATCAATCGGCGAAGCGGTTTAAATTCCGTGATTTAAGTTTGGCGTATCTTGGATTAATTGATATTGAAAAGCAAATGAAGTCAACACAACGTAGTGCCGAATTGTTGTTTGAATTGTTCATGGTCGACTTCGTTACGGCTGGTAAGTAAAATTTAATTTCAAAAATGTAGAGATAACACTTGATAATATCTGAAAAAGCCGGTATTATAGTTCAAGTGCCAAGAGCACAATCCTCTTACTTAGTTTTGCGGTTCACCGTCGCTTTACTCGGTTTGATGGAATAAAAAATAGAAAGGTGGAAATAACCCATGGCTATTTCACAAGCACGTAAGAACGAACTTATTAAGCAATTTGGTCGTCACGAAGGCGATACTGGTTCTGTTGAAGTTCAAGTTGCTGTCCTCACTGAAGATATCAACGAATTGAACGGACACTTTTCAGTTCACAAGCACGACTTCCACTCACAACGTGGTTTGATGAAGAAGATCGGTCACCGTCGTAACTTATTACGTTACCTCCGTGACAACGATGTTCAACGTTACCGTGAATTGATTAAGGCACTTGGCTTGCGTCGTTAATCTTCGGATTACAATACAAGTTACAAGTTCTAAACAGAAAATACCAGGAGGAATTATCAATGCCAGTTATTGAATCTTCAATCCAACGTGTTCGCACTAACGAAAAGGCTCAAGCTCGTCGTGTTGCTCAATTGAGTGCTTACCGTACTCAAGTTAAGAAGTTTAACGCCGCTGCTGAAGCCGGTGCAGACAACTTGAACGAATTGTTTGTTGTTGCTTCATCAGCAATCGACAAGGCCGTTTCAAAGGGTTTGATCAAGAAGAACAAGGCGTCACGTGACAAGTCACGTTTGGCTGCTAAGCTCTCAAAGTAATCAACTATTAAAAGGGATCTGATACGTTTGTATCGGGTCCTTTTTTGCATTCAAATTTTTGCGTTCAGACCGCTTCGTTTTATGATAAGATTTAAGTAACATAATAAAAATAGTGGTCCTAGTAGTCTTGTGAGCGGATAAAGCGTTGCGCAAGACTGATAGTGCCAAAATAGTTAGGATATTCTAAAAAATGGATGCAAAAAAACTTTCTAATCGCTTAGCGGCAGTGGCTAAAATGGTGGACGACCGCGCCCGTGTGGCTGACATTGGTTCCGATCATGCCTATTTGCCAGCCAATTTAATTTTGAATGGCCACATTGATTTTGCTGTCGCTGGTGAAGTGGCTAAGGGACCGTTGGCTAATGCGGAATCCGAAATCGCTCGGCATGCTTTACAAGGTAAAATCATTCCTCGTCTCGCTGATGGATTAGCTGCGATTGAACCAGCTGATAATATTGATACGGTTACGATTGCTGGGATGGGTGGAATTTTGATTTCACAAATTTTAGCTGCCGGTGCCCGTTTTCCAAAACTAATCTTGCAACCTAATACTGACGAAGCAACTGTGCGCCAATGGCTGGAAGATAACGATTACCACATTGTGGCTGAAGATATTATCGCCGAAGGTAACCATGTGTATGAATTAATCCGGGCTGAAGCAGGGGCTGCAAAATTAACTGAACAAGAAAAAACATTTGGTCCAATGCTAATGCGTGCTAACTCACCAGTTTGGCGTGCTAAGTGGGAAAGTGAATTAGCGCGAAAAGAAAAGGTGATTGGTTTCTTAGAGGCGGCAACACCCGTCCATGAAGATCGGGTTGCTGAAACACAAACTGAAATTGCTAAAATCAAGGAGGTACTCGCATGACTGTAATTAAGGGGCAAGACCTTGTTGAACGTTTTGAAGAATTTGCACCTTTAACTCTACAAGAAAGCTGGGATAATAGTGGGTTACAGCTTGGTGATTTGAAGAAACCAATTCGCAAAGTGATGACTACTTTGGATGTCCGGCCAGAAGTCGTGCAAGAAGCGATTGATGCGGATGTTGATTTCATTTTTGCACATCACCCAATGATGTTTAAACCCGCGAAAAATCTGGATTTAGCTGACCCCCAAAACCGGATGTATGCTGATTTGTTACGGCATAATATCACGGTTTATGCGGCGCACACGAATTTAGACAATGCAAAAGAGGGTATGAACGATTGGCTTGCACAAGTGTTGGGAATGGCTGATACAGTGCCATTAATTTCTGGTACAGAGGCTGGCACTGGTTTGGGCCGGATAGGTGACTTAGCGACGCCGACTATTTTGAAAGATTATGCCGAACGTTTGAAGCAAATTTTTAAAGTGGAACATGTACGCGTTGTTAGTAATAATCTTAGTCAGACAGTTAAGCGCGTGGCAGTTTTAGGTGGTTCAGGCTCTGAATTTTACCAAACCGCTAAAGATCAAGGCGCGGATGTATTTGTGACTGCGGATGTAACCTATCATACCGGTCATGATATTCTAGCTGCCGAGATGTCAGTTATCGACCCTGGTCATCACATGGAATTTTGGATGAAAATTGCGCTCCAACAATTTCTGAAAGATTGGTCTGAGGACGGACATTGGGAGCTAGAAGTAGTACAATCTAATATAAATACGGATCCATTCCAATTCATTTAATGAAAAGAGGTATAGTCAATTGGCTAAATATGAAAGCTTAGTACCACGTTTTGTGAAATATGCAAAGGTTAACACCCGTTCTAATGAGGAATCAACGACAGTTCCATCAGATCCTAAAGAAGTTGCATTCTTGAAGGATTTGGCAGCTGAACTCACTACAATTGGTTTGGCAAATGTCCAAACCATGAAAGACGGTTATGTCTTTGCTGAATTACCAGCTAACACCGATAAAGATGTCCCTGTTGTTGGCTTTATTTCACACGTTGATACCGCTGACTTCAACTCAGAAAACATTCAACCACAAATTCATGAAAACTATGACGGTGTTTCAGACATCAAGTTGAGTGATACTTATTCATTGAAACAAAGTGAATTCCCAAGTTTGAAAAATTACACGGGACACGATTTGATTACTTCTGATGGTTCAACCTTGTTGGGTGCCGATGATAAAGCCGGTGTAGCTGAAATCATTACGGCTATGGAATACTTGATTGCTAATCCAGATGTTAAGCATGGAACAATCAAAGTTGCGTTTGGACCTGATGAAGAAATTGGAATCGGTGCAGACAACTTCCACACGACTGAATTTGGTGCAGATTTTGCCTACACAATGGATGGTGGTCCTTTAGGTGAACTTGAATGGGAAACTTTCAATGCTGCCGGTGCTAAGGTGACGGTTGAAGGTAAGAATGTGCACCCTGGTTCTGCAAAGGACACAATGATTAACGCCATTCAAGTAGTAATGGACTTCCACGCAGCGTTGCCTGAACATGATCGTCCAGAACACACTGAAGGTACAGAAGGTTTCTGGCACGTCATGCAAATTGGTGGCACAACAGAAGCCGCCGAAGCACGTTACATCGTGCGTGATCATGATCGTGCGAAGTTTGAAGAACGTAAGCAAACATTGTTGGATATTGCAGCTAAAATGAATGCTGAGTTCGGTGAAGACCGCGTTAAGGTTGAATTGAGCGATCAATACTACAACATGGGTGAAGTGCTCCAAAACGACATGACCCCAGTTGATTTGGCTGAAAATGCGATGAAAGAATTAGCTATTAAGCCAATTATTGAACCAGTGCGTGGCGGTACTGATGGTTCTAAGATTACATTCTTAGGTTTACCAACGCCTAATATTTTTGCCGGTGGTGAAAATATGCACTCACGTTTTGAATACGTTTCAACGACAGTTATGGATCAAGCTGTTGATGTTATCTTGAAGATTTCAGAATTAAACAGTAAATAATATAGGTTTTGTATATTGTTACACGTTAATAAGCCGGATTTCTACCTTACACAATAAGGCGAAATCCGGCTTATTTTGCTGGCGGGACAAATTTTGTCCCAGCCCCGTTTTTTGAGCAATACAAAGAAAAAAACGTTCAAGCCACAATGGCCTGAACGCTTATTTTTCGTCTGGTGCTGCACTGAATGAAATCTTTGAGAAAAGGAAGGTTCCGGCTAAACCAAGCACAATTGCCCAGATGCCAATAAAGCTAACGCTGTACGTTGAACCGTCTAATGAAGAACCAATGTAACCCAGGATTTCGCCAAAGACTAAGGCCCAGAATGCTCCAACAATATATTTCATATTAATCACCCTTATTCGTGAAGTTAGTTAGGTAACTTCCTATACTTTAATTACAATACAAGTTTACTCTGAATAATTGTAAATGCAAGTAGAAACCATTCTCTGGTATAATAAATACTAACGAGAAACGAACAAAGTTTCGAGAGCCGAGTTAAAGTTATCAGGGGTAGCATGACTTGATAGAATGGGATGCCATAATACTATTGGTCAGCTTAGAAACGCAGGGCCGCGGTTAAATCAGCTCGGACTATTCGAGTACCCGAATTAATTAAAAAATGAGGAGCCAGATGGGCATCCAAGTTAAATGAAATACGAGGAGGAAATTAAAATGAGTTATTTTCCTGTGCAAACAATCAGTACATATAGTCTCCTGCAGAGTACAACAACGCCCAAGAAGTTAGTTGCAGCGGCCAAAGAGCATGGATATAGTGCGGTCGCTTTGACTGACTATGATGTTTTGTATGGGGTTGTTGATTTTTATCAAGCTGCTAAAGCTGCTGGTATTACGCCTTTGTTGGGGGTGACGCTTCGGGTGCAAGGTTTGATTAATCAAGGAACCGAAGAACCGTTGGTATTTATTGCCAAAAATCAAAAAGGTTACCAAAATTTATTGAAATTATCATCATATAAAATGACCTTAGATAACCAAACGCCGGCCAAGCTTGATGACGTGTGGGACTATTTGCACGATTTGTTTGTCATTACACCAATGAATGGTGAAGTAGTTCAGCTACTACAACAAGGTGAATTGAGCCAGGCAAAAGCATATTTGGAGAAACTACAACCGGCAGTTGATCCAGCATCGTTGATGATTGGGGTTAGCCTCGAACATTCGCATAATTTGCAACAGACGATTTTGCAATTAGCTAGTGATACGCATACCCAAGTTGTACCAAATGATTTGGTGGAATATTTGACGCCACAAGAGTACTTTCCAACGAGGGTATTACGGGCGGTAGATGCTGGAATCACGCTAAGCAATATTGGTGAAGCTCGCAATGAACTTGGAAGCCATTTTATGCGACAAGCTGATGAGATGGAAGCTAGCTATCAACGTGCCCAGCTCGGGGATGCTTTACATAATCTCGAGCAGATGCTCCACGTAATTGATTTGGATTTAAAATTTCAAGAACCGCAATTACCTAAATTCCCGGTACCAGTGAGTGAAACGGCAGCCAGTTATTTGACAGAATTAGCACAGGCAGGGCTGCAGGCACGCGGATTGGCAGTGAAACCAGCATATCAGGCGCGCTTGCAACACGAATTACAAGTAATTAATGAATTGGGTTTTAATGATTATTTCTTAATTGTTTGGGATGTATTAAATTGGGCCCACACACAACATATTCAAACTGGTCCAGGCCGGGGTTCAGCAGCTGGTTCATTGGTAGCGTATGCCTTAGCAATCACAGATGTCGATCCAATTGAGTATAACTTACTCTTTGAACGGTTTTTAAATCCCGAACGAGCCCAAATGCCGGATATCGATATTGATATTCCTGACACACGCCGAGAAGCGGTTTTGGAATATGTCCACCAACGGTATGGTCACGAAAACGTCGGGCAAATTATTACATTTGGGACACTCGCGGCTAAGCAAGCACTCCGCGATACTGGCCGGGTATTTGGTTATAATCCGCAACAGCTGTCGGAATTATCAAAAACCTTACCCAATGCACTTCACTTTACGATTGATGAAGCATGGACTAGTTCACAAGCCTTTCGGAATTTGATGATTGACCTACCAAATGGTGAATTATTAGTTGAAACTGCGAAAATGATTGAAGGGTTACCGCGTAACTATAGTACGCACGCGGCCGGTGTCGTGATTGCTGGGCGGCCGTTAACTGATGTCGTACCCGTACAAGCCGGTCCAGATGGCCGTTTGATGACGCAATTACCAAAGAACCCCGTGGAAGCACTTGGTTTGTTAAAAATGGATTTTTTGGGATTACGGAATTTGACGTTATTGGCGGATGCACTCGCTAACGTGCAAACGTTGACTGGTGAACCATTCGACATTACGACGATTGATTTGAATGATGCTAAAACGTTGGAACTCTTTCAACAAGCACGCACCAACGGAGTTTTTCAGTTTGAATCGAACGGGATTAAGAACGTGCTCCGTAAATTACAACCAGATTCTTTTGAAATGATTGCAGCCGTAAACGCACTATTTCGACCAGGTCCAATGGAAAACATTGATCATTTTATTGCACGCAAACACGGTCAAGAAGCGATTACGTATCCAGACGCGGTGCTGGAACCGATTTTGGCACCGACATTTGGGATTATTGTCTATCAAGAACAAGTCATGCAAGTTGCGTCGGTTTTGGCAGGCTTTAGTTTTGCTCAAGCGGATTTGTTACGGCGTGCGATGAGTAAAAAGGACGCCCAAAAACTTGATAGTTTACGGAACCAATTTATTACAGGTGCCAAGACGCTTGGGCATTCAGAACAGGTCGCAATTCAGGTTTATGATTATATCGAAGCGTTTGCCAATTATGGGTTTAACCGGTCGCACGCGATTGCGTATTCCAAGATGGCCTTTCAATTAGCGTATTTGAAAGCACATTATCCAGCAGCATTCTTTGCGGCGCTGATGAATTCGGCGATTGGAAATGATGTCAAAACGAAAACTTACATTCAAGAAGTTAAGCAACAAGGGGTGGCGGTGTTAGCGCCCGATATTAATCGAAGCTATCAAAACTTTACCCTCTATAAAGGTGCCATTCGTTTTGGCCTTGCATCAGTTAAAGGTCTACGCAGTGATTTTGTGCGGGATTTAATTAACGAACGGGAAACTAAGGGGCCGTTTACGGATTTAGCCAATTTGATTAGTCGATTACCGGATAAATGGCGTAAAGCCGAGCTATTAGACTTACTGATATATACCGGGGCTTGCGATAATTTTGGTTATAATCGTAATGAATTGCTACAATCGTTGCCGGGATTCATTGACGCAATTGGTCTATCCGGTGAATCGTTGTCGTTATTTGCCACGATGGCACCAAAGGTTAAAAAATTACCCGATTTGTCATTAGGTGAAAAACTAAGTAAAGAAGCTGAATATTTAGGCGCCTACGTGACCGCACATCCAGTTGAACAATATCGTCAACAAGCACGGGCATTAAATGTGGTGGCAATTAGCGACTTACAAGTTGAGCAGAAAGTTATGTTGAGCGTTTTTATTAACCATATTCGGACAATTCGGACGAAAAAGGGTGAAGAAATGGCTTTCTTAACCGGTAATGATGCGACAGGTGAAATATCAATTACCGTTTTTCCACGCTTGTATAAGCAATTAAAAAGTCAATTGGAACCACAGCGCGTTTATTTTGTGGCAGGAAAGGTGGAAAGTAACCGTGGGTTGCAAGTAATCGCTGACCAAATTCGTTTAGCTAGTACAATTACGGTGGGCAAACCAGCTAATAACACAGAAAAAAAGACGTCTGAAGTTGCAACTGGGCAATGGTACATTCGGATTCCTGCGGCAGCTGATAATCCAACCACCCAACATGAATTAGAACGAATTTTACAACACAATCATGGGGTTAATCCGGTTTTATTGGTGTTTGCTGTTGATGATCGTAAAATTTCATTGAAAGCGAACCTCTGGCTCAAAAAAAATAATGAAACACTGGAATCGCTTACATCACTATTAGGGCGCGGAAATGTTATTTTCAAACCAAATGATGAATGATTTTTAGTTCAAACTTTAGTCACAAATGCTAAGAATATGGTATTATAGCTATTGGAATCAAATTAAATTTCTAAGTTATATCTAAGGAGATATGTTACATCATGAAAAAGACCAAGATTGTTGCAACACTTGGACCTGCCAGTTCAGATGTGGATACTATTGTTAGCTTGATTGAAAACGGCGCCAACGTGTTCCGTTTCAACTTCTCACACGGTGACCACGAAGAACACTTAGGCCGTATGGAAGCAGTTCGCGAAGCAGAAAAGATCACTGGTAAGACAGTTGGTTTCTTGCTTGACACTAAGGGTGCGGAAATCCGTACTACTAAGCAAGATACTGAAACTGGTAAGATTGAATTCGCCGCTGGCGATGAACTTCGTATCGGTATGGACTCTTCTGCTGAAAAGTTGGGAACTAAGGAACGTATCTACGTTACTTACGAAAACTTGTTTGAAGACGTTGAACTTGGCGGTCACGTACTTTTCGATGATGGTCGTATTGACATGATGATCACTGGCAAGGACGATGCTACTCGCGAACTTCTTGTTACTGTTCAAAACCCAGGTCTCTTGGGTTCACGTAAGGGTGTTAACGCACCTGGTGTGTCAATCAACTTGCCTGGTATTACTGAAAAGGATGCTGATGATATTCGTTTCGGTCTTGACCAAAACATCAACTACATTGCTGCTTCATTCGTCCGTAAGCCACAAGACGTGCTCGAAATTCGTGCATTGTTGAAGGAAAAGGGCAAGGAAGACGTTCAAATCTTCCCTAAGATTGAATCACAAGAAGGTATCGACAACTGGGACGAAATCGAAAAGGTTTCTGATGGTTTGATGATTGCTCGTGGTGACATGGGTATCGAAATTCCACCTGAAAACGTGCCTTTGGTACAAAAAGCCTTGATCCGTTCAATGAACGCTGCTGGTAAGGCAGTTATCACTTCAACTGATATGTTGGACTCAATGCAAGAAAACCCACGTCCAACACGTGCCGAAGCTTCTGACGTTGCCAATGCCGTCTTTGATGGTACTGACGCAACTATGCTTTCTGGTGAATCAGCTAACGGTAACTACCCTAAGGAAGCTGTTGCTATGATGGCTCACATCGACGAAAAAGCTGAATCAGCATTGGCACTTAACGGTCGCCACGTTGACAACTTGTTCGATGCTACTGACATCACTGAATCAGTTGCTGCTGCGGTTGCTACTGCTGCTGCTAACTTGGGCATCAAGACTATCGTTGCCGCTACTGCTTCAGGTTACACTGCTAAGATGATTTCTAAGCACCGTCCAGATGCTGACATCTTGGCACTTACTTTCAGCGAACGTGTACAACGTGGTTTGACTATGAGCTGGGGTGTTGACCCAGTCGTTGTCTCAGAACCTGCTGATACTGATGCTATGATCGCCTTGGCTAAGAAGACTGCTGTTGAACGTGGTCTTGCTAAGAAGGGTGATAACATCATCATCACTGCCGGTGTTCCTGTTGGCACAACTGGTACTACTAACATCATGACTATCCAAGCAATTGACTAGTCTGCGTTAGTAAAAACGTTAATTATTAACATTTTTAGAACTCTATCACTTCGGTGGTAGGGTTCTTTTTGTATAGTAATAAAAAAACATAGGTTCTAATTCTTCTGATGAGGAATTGAATAAAATCGGTCACTACGTGCCAGCAAATTACTTGGCGCACCACGCTGGAAGCAACCTCACAAGCCAAAGTGCGGTCTTGTGAGGTTCGGACAAGCTGGGACCCTAAGGAATAAATTCCTAAGACTCCTCATCTTATCCTCAGCGGAAATATGTGCTGCACACATATTCCCCAGTTGCGGTGTAAAGGCTACGCCCGTCAAGTAATTTGCTGGTACTCCGTTAGTTAGGAATAATACTCAAAGGAGTAAAAAAAGTCGTTGTGGGCCGAAACAATCAAATCAATTATCGCTGATTTTGTGATGTGCCCAAACTAGTGCCTAAGGTATATTCCGTGGTAAATGAGTATTCTTAAGCAAAAGTAAAGAAATGATAATCACACGCTAAAATAAATCGAACCAAAACATATCATCGCGGACATTTGAGACGTTGTTATTTTATCATCGCATATCCTGATATAGGGTTGCGTGGCTGTCTCAAATATTAATTCAAAAGATGTGGAATCCTTTTAGATTGTGCTTTTTAAATCATAGAGTTCAAATGCAAGAGGCAACTGCTATTGAGAAAAACATTATATACATTAGCTGGTTATTTGTATATAATTGAACGATAATAAGACAGGAGAGATTTTCATGGGCAAATTTATTGGAACCATTATTGTAGTTATTATTGTCACCGCCTTTTTATATGTACCTTATTGTTTGATTCACGATAAGTGGTTAAAACGGACTAAACGTGGAGTTGCCTCAAAAATCTATTTTGGATTTATTGGGTTAATTGCACTTTTGTCATTGGTTGCGAGTTTGAGTGGGAATAGTTCAAGTAAGTCAGCTGATTCCCAAAGTACAGCAAAAACTAGTAATATTTTGAAAATAAAGAGTGGTGATAAGGATACGGATGTTGAGGAACCAGTTAAAGGGTCTGGTGAGTACGCAACATTTATTCCAAATTCACGTAAAATGACGATTTTGGTCAAGGGAAAAGTTGGTTCCAATTTATTCCCACACTCTAATGTTACGGTATCTAAACAAAGTGCTGACGCAAATGGTTGGTATAAGATTAGTGGTACTTTGGGTAAATCTGATGTGCGAACTGAAATTACGTTGAATTCTGAAACCACAATAATCTTTACTACGAAAGCTCAATCAGAAGCTGCCGCATCAAGTGTTATGAAAAGTGCGGAGCCAAAAAAGGCAGCACCCAAGAAGGCTGAACCAAAAAAGGAAACTAAGTCAGAGTTAAATGGTAAGGCGACTACATTGTCAACCGGTATCTGGGAAGTGGGTAGAGATTTAGAACCAGGGCGTTACAAGATAACCGCTGTTAGTGGGAGTGGTAACTTATCTGATAGCGAAGGATTGATTAATGCTATTTTAGGTTCAGTTGCAGACCCAAGTATGGGGCAAGTAGATTCTGTTACCTCATACTTGGTTAAAGGCGATAAGCTAAAGGTAGAAGGCATTCCAAGTATTAAGTTAATACCTGTTGCATCAAACCCAAGTGCAACGGTATTGGGATCAGGGAACTATTTAGTTGGTACAGATATTATGCCAGGTCGCTATACGTTAACTGCGTTACAAGGTAGTGGTAATGTCCAAACTGACGATGGTGAAGTGAATGAAATTATGGGTACAACCGAAGATTCTGAATTAGGACAAGTTAAGACTGTTACGACAGAGTTGGAAAAAGGACAAGTTCTCACAATTGAAGGTGTAAACCAACTTCAGATTGAAGAAAATTAAATGCTCTTTATTTTGTTAAGCGCTCACTTTAATTGTGAGTGCTTTTTTTCGAATCACGCTTATTTATTGGGTGATTTGCCCCATATTATTAACATGTTTAGAACTCTATCACTTTGGTGGTAGGGGTCTTTTTGTGTAGTAACGCTGATTGCATCGTAGTATATTAGTATGCAATAGTAGTTTGAATTTAGTGATTTTAAAAAATGGATGGCTACTGCGATTACGATAACTATCAACAAAATCTAGGTACCGAGGTTTGAAATGTTTGGTAATCTATTGAGCTGGGTGCTTAGTAGCGAGGCTGATAATTAGGTGTTAGCGTTACTTAAGTACATTCGTGAAAATGGAGAACCGATAATATTTCAATGTAGCGGACTTATTTTTTGTTAATGAAAGTAATATCTGGGATAATAGACTTGTGGGGTATATAAATTATTTTATTGATATTAAAAGCGTAGTAATAATTAAAAGGTGGACATGAAAATGGTAACTGAAGTAAAACACAGCACGGTGTTAGATGTGTCGAAGATGGGGCATAGTGGTGTTTTGGAAATTCTACTTAAATACCCAGAACTTGAGTTTAATTTGCCAACAGCACCTGATTTTTATCGCGAAGTACGAACATATTTTATTGGAATGATGAATGGTCTAATCGCCAAAGCCAATGTATTTGATTTAGCCGACTGTGAAACCATTCAAGTTAAGCAACATGCAATCACACAAAAATTAAATCAGTGTGCGGTAAATCATTGTGCATCCCGGGCAGAAATTCATGCGGTTGCCGCCGAAATTAGTTCGTTGGAAGACTACATTGATAATACGATTGCTGCGTTGCCACCAATGGATTATCCAGAGTTGAAAGCACGCGTGCAGATGTCGTTGGAAGCCGATGTTGATTTCAAAATGGAACGTTCGATTCGGGAACCATTTGCTGAATTGGAAGGATATCTGTTAGCCGATGATGAAAACAACCTTGAAGTAATGCGGGTGGCATTTGATGATTTTTTGGATGGTGCAAGTCACGCATTAGCTAAATTCATTAATTTAGTTCAAAGTTTGATTGACCAGCAACGACAAACCGCGTTGGAAAATGGGATTTATCATAATCCAGTCGTACACATGCAGTTTATGCGTCATGAAAAAAGATTAAAAAAACTATTATCTGGTCGGGATATTCCCCGGATCATGGTAGATTTGAACGAATTAGCGAGTCTAATCGACAAAGCGACCGTCCAGCAACAACTACTTGACCATTTGCTAGTAGGCCTTAGAGAACGTTTTAACGCGTATCAAGCGACCATTGCCGAGTTCGATATTGCTGACTGCCCCGTGGTAGCTGAACACGTGGAAGGGCTCAAAACACAATTTAATTCATGCTTTTTGCCAACGACGGTCCAACGGATTGAAGAACGGCTTGATGATTTAGCAGTTGCAATGCAGACGGCTAAAGCCTTGCGTGAAAACGAAATAGATGAAATTACTACAGAATTAACGCACCAAGTGACGACCATGCAAGCAATGTTGGAAACGCAAGCAGGTGCCACCAAAGAGTTAGCGCAGTTACAAGAGTTTGCAACAGCATTGCAAACAGGGATTCACTATACTGAATTATGCCAATTACAAACGGTAATTACGGAATTTAGCGTGGAACTTGAGAATCGGGCAAACCGACCTGTAGCTGAACAAAATGAGTTGGCGACATTGCAAGGTGAATTGACGTACCGGTTGCACGAGATTAACAGTAAGGCACAGGCACATGGCTGCCACCGTGAAATTAGTGAATTATTAGCTAATAGCTTTAGCGCAGTCGTCGATATTGATAGTATGACGACTTATACTGATGTGTTGCTGATGGTTGATGAATTGGCGGTGATTCTAGATAAGCTAGTTGATCAAAGCGCCGATGTGAGCGTTTTGATGGCACGCTTGAATGCGCGCCAAGCGATTTTCCAATATCAACAAGCGGTTAATCGGCAAAATGGTAGCACGGAGATTGTTGAAGCAACTAGTTGGTCAGGGATATTGGCCTAAGATTATTTTTAGTTGTATGTAGCAATTGTCAAATCGGAGAAAAACTTGTACAATACATTTTGTGTTTGGACAAGCTTTTTTGCTTTAGTGGCAATGTTGAGGTAATTTAAGCAGTTTAGTTTAACTGGATGAACTTAGGGCTAAAATAAGTTTGTAATATAATTGATATATTTGTATTTGTAAATAGTTAAGGGGTTGATTTAACGGCAATGGAAACGGTAACATGTCACAAATCAAGAATATCAGTGATTTTCGCAGCTTAAAATTTTAAGGCGTGCCTAAGTTATTTACATTTACAAGTCTTATATAGAAGGTATAATAACTTAGCACCAGAAAAACATTTCAAAGGAGTAGTTTGATGACGGACGAAACAGGGAAAAACAAATTTGCGAGCGCAGCTAGTGAAGCAAGTTTGGAAGAAGTAAACAGTTCAGTCGAAGTGCCTAAAGGTGCTGGATTCTGGCGGACTTTGTTTGCATTTAGTGGCCCAGGGGCATTAGTCGCAGTGGGGTATATGGATCCAGGTAACTGGATTACATCAATTGTCGGTGGTGCGCAATATCGCTACCTGCTCTTATCAGTTGTTGTTATTTCAGGGATCATCGCGATGGTCATGCAATATATGGCAGCAAAATTAGGAATTGTAACGCGGCAAGATTTAGCACAAGCAATTCGACACCGAACCAATAAGCCGGTTGGGTTTATGCTTTGGATAATGACTGAATTAGCCATTATGGCGACGGATATTGCTGAAGTTATTGGTGGGGCGATTGCCTTGCAACTGTTATTTGGAATTCCATTAACAGTTGGGGTTATGTTGACCATCTTAGATGTATTCTTGCTATTATTATTAACAAAACTTGGTTTCCGCAAGATCGAAGCAATTGTTGTTACACTGATATTATCAATTTTAGTTATTTTCTTATACATGGTTATTCTCTCAAAGCCAAGCATGGCAGGGATTATGGGTGGCTTAGTACCACGCACTTCAATCTTACAACATAAGCAATTAACTTTAGCGCTTGGGATTATTGGGGCAACTGTTATGCCACACAACCTGTACTTGCACTCATCAATCTCACAAACGCGGGCTTATGATCGCGATAATGAAGATGAAGTTGCCAATGCAGTGCGTTTTACAACTTGGGATTCAAATATCCAATTAGTTGGGGCAACAATCATTAATGCCTTGCTCTTAATCTTAGGAGCAGCCTTGTTCTTTGGACATGGTGATCAATTACAAGCATTTGGTGACTTATACCGTGCCTTGAGTGATAACACAATCGCCAAGGGGATTGCCTCGCCAGTGCTTTCAACATTGTTTGCGGTTGCCTTATTGGCTTCTGGTCAAAATGCCACGATTACTGGTACTTTGACAGGGCAAATCATCATGGAAGGTTTCATTCACTTGAAGGTGCCAATGTGGGCCCGTCGTTTAATCACACGTTTGATTGCAGTTGTTCCAGTTTTGATTGCGGCATGTGTATGGGGTGGTACGGAAGGCGCATTGGATAACCTCTTGGTTTACTCACAAGTTTTCTTGTCAATTGCCTTACCATTTACAATGTTCCCCTTGATTATTTTTACTGGTTCAAAGAAAATTATGGGTGAACGATTTGTTAACCCATTGTGGGTTTCAATTGTTGCATGGGTATCTGCAATTCTATTAACTGGATTGAACATTCAATTAATCTTTAATCTTGTTAAAGAATTAATCGCAATGGTTTAGTTGACGGAGGGATAACGAGATGGCTTTTAAATTAGATTTACCAAAACACAAAAACATTTTAGTTGGCGTTGATGATTCAGCTGATGCCCAACTCGCATTCTTGAATGCAGTTAGTCACGCATTAGAAGATGATTCCTTGTTACACATTGTTACGGTTCTTGAATCTGATTCATTGAACGTTTTCCAATTTTTGGACAAAGAAGCCTTAGAAGCAAAGCGCCTCGATGTTGAAAAACGCCTCCAAGATTATAAACAACAAGCATTGGATGCTGGTGTGAAGGAAGTTCACATTGTCCTAGCTGAAGGTGAACCTGGTGAAACAATCATTAAGGATGTGATTCCTGATGTTGAGCCAGATTTAGTCGTAGTTGGTGCCGCTACCAAAAAAGGACTGGGTAAGTTCATGGGTAGCCAAGCTGGTTATATTGCTAAGAACTCACCAGTTTCAGTCTTGGTGGTTCGTTAAATAAAAGTAAAACGGTTCTATTTCGTTTGACGTGGGATTGAATAAACTTGACCACTACGTGCCAGTAAAATACTTGGCGCACCACGCTGAAAGCACATGTTCAAGCCAAAGTTCGGTCTTGAACAACTCGGATAAGCTGGGCTTCTAAGGAATAAATTCCTAAGAAGCCTATCTCATCCTCAGCGGCGACATGTGTTGCACACATATCACCCCAGTCGCGGTGTAAAGGCTACGCCCGCCAAGTAATTTACCGGCACTTCGTTAGTTAGTAATAATACTCAAACTAGCGAAAAGTAGGTACCAATCACAGGCCGCAGTGGCATAGAAAAATAACACTGCGGGACTCAGTAATTCGAAGATTGAAAAATACAGAAATGATAATCCCACGCTAAAATAAGTATAGCCAGTAAAATTTCAAAAAAGCTCTCGAACATTTAACGTTCGAGAGCTTTTTTGAAGTTAGTTTTTGACAAAGGTAAATTTGTTGAGTACGGATTAGCGCCGTGCCAATGCAATTGCTTTATCGGTATTAGCGAAATGATATTTAGTGTAATCGTGTAAGTCTTGCCCATTTTTTAATAATTGTGCGGCAACTTTGTCAACCGCACTACCAGCACCAACGGGCAGGTTGATACCGGCTTGGTCACTTAATGTTGCCATTGTTTGTAATTCGACGTAGCGGGCAATGACAGAGGCCGCGGCAACTGCCAGGTGGTATTGTTCACCCTTAGTTGTAAAATAAACGTTCTGTTTAACTACACCATCAACGTTGCGCAAGTATTTCCAATAAGTGTTTGGTTGCGTAAACTGATCAATTAAAATGGCGTCTGGTTGGACTGGCCGGATTTTTTCAAGAACTTTACCTAAAGCGAGATTATGAGCAAATGCTTTCATCTCATTAGCGTTTAAGCGTTGGTTTAATTCATTGTACTTCTTAGGCAAAATGTTGACGACGTGGTAGGGAATGAAAGTAATTAATGATTCTGCCATTGTCTGCATTGCTTTGTCGGTTAAGGTCTTTGAATCAGCGATACCTAGTGCTTTTACCTGGGCAATGTTTTCTGCCGAAACATAGGTTGCGGCGGCAGTGAGGGGGCCAAAGTAGGAACCGGTGCCGACCTCATCTGACCCAAGCACTGACATACCGGCTAAACCAACAGGCAAATTACCATTTGAACCAGCTAGCTTAGGTTGCGAGCTAGCACCTGTGCTTGGTGCGGTGTTAGACCATCGTTTTGCTTCGCGGTCTTCGTTTTGACCTTGAAACATGACCTTGCCGGACTTGTAACCAGTAATGGTCACCCCATTCGTTTTATTGCGAAAAACGGCGCCTGGTGGTAAAGTACCGACAGAACCGTAGTGTTGTTGAATTTTTTTTAAAGTAGACGGATCAACTTTGATGACGACTGACATAGAATGACTCACTTTCGTTACGGTATGCGAGTGCACCGCGCAATCTCAGATTGGCGTGCACGCATGGTTAATTTGAGTATATTTAATTATACATGGAAACGTTGCGTTGCGTGAAAAAGAAATATGTTCCTAACGTTGCCGAGTCAGGTATAATGAAATAGAATCGGTGTTGCAAAGTAGCGACACAATAAAAATGATTATAAAGGTGGAAAATTAAAATTATGGCAAATCAAAAGCAACGTTACCGCGCAAAGATTGGTGACAAGGAATTTACGATTGTTGGGAATGGCACGGTGGCACATATGGAAGCAGTCAACCAACTATTGAATGAACAGTTGGAACAAATCCAACAGTTAGCGCCTAAATTGGCAGTAGAAGATCAAGCGTTATTGTTAGCGTTTAACGCAATGTCTGATCAATTAAAAAAGCAAACGGAACTTGATGAATTGAAGCACGTGGAAGAAGGAGCATAGTACATGGTTCTAGCTGTTATTTTTGGGATTGCACTGATTGTGGCCTTTGGTAATGGATACCGCAAGGGTTTGGTACGAACAATCGCGCAATTAGCTGGTTATGTGTTCTTGACGGTTGTGGCGACACTTTTGGCACACCCTGTGGGACAACTTGTTACGAAATTATTGACTAGTGCCAGTGCGGCTTATCGCCCGACAGTACCGACCTTTGTATTAGACAAAGGTGTTCAATTTTTAGCCTCAGGCATTTCATTCTCATTGATTTTCTTTATTGGTGGGATTCTTGTGCATACACTTTTAAAAAGCTTGAAATTCATTCAAAAGATTCCAATTGTGGGTGGAGTTAATGCGATTATTGGTGGCTTGGTTAGCATGATAATCATTTATGTGATTGGTTTCTTTATTCTATCAATGCTGTCAGTTATGAACATTACATGGGTTCACCAACAATTTGTAACGGCGCCAATTTTGAATAACATTTTGGATAACACCCCAGTTATTTCAAACCAAATTTATCACTGGTGGTTAAACGAGCGGGCGCATTAAGTAAGTTAATCGCTGAGTGAAGTTAACCACGCAAAGCGCGAAAGGAAATTATCGTGAACGAAAAAGTTTTAGCAACCCTTGAATACGATAAAGTGAAAAAACAGTTACGTAGCTTTCTTACCTCAGATGCTGGACTCGCAGAATTGAATGCGCTCCGGCCAACTAAAGACGCTAATACGATGCGTAAATGGCTAGCAGATACGCATGATGCTGTGGAAATTTATCGTGTGAGCGGGGGAATTATCTTACCTAAATTAGCAGATATTAAACCACACATGAAGCGTTTGGAGATGGACGCCTCACTTAGCGGGACCGAATTAGCCCAAGTGGGCCGGGTCCTTCAAGCTTCAACCGCAATCACAACGTTCTTTGCTGACTTAGCAGATAGCAAAGAAATCGACTTAATCCGGTTGCCAGCTTTAGTTAATAACATTGTGACAATGCCACAATTAACGCGGCGCTTGCACACTTCCATCGAAAATGATGGTCGGATTACGGATGAAGCATCACCAGAATTGAAACAAATCCGGCAAAAAATTACGTTGACGGAAAAATCAATTCGGGAAAAAATGCAACAATATACGCGTGGTAAGGCGGCTGATTATTTGAGCGATCCCATCATTACGATGCGGAATGAACGTTATGTGGTACCAGTTAAGGCCGAATACCGGAATAAGTTTGGCGGCGTGGTTCATGACCAATCACAAACTGGTTTGACGTTATATATCGAACCACAAGCGGTTGTTGATATGAATAACCGCTTACGCCAAGCACAGGTCGCAGAAATTTCAGAAGAAAAGCGCATTCTTGATGAATTGTCAGAACTACTCCGACCAGAAGCCCCAGCAATTTTGAATAACGCAGTAATCTTGGGACACTTGGATTTTGCTAATGCCAAGGCAATGTATGCTCACCAAATGAAGGCAACTGAACCAGCTGTAAGTGAAGCCAACGAGGTATCATTACGACAAGCACGGCATCCGTTGATTGATCAAACTAAAGTGGTAGCAAACGATATTGTAATTGGCAAAGATTACCAAGCTATCATCGTGACGGGGCCTAATACCGGTGGGAAGACCATCACAATTAAAACTTTGGCTTTACTGCAGATAATGGCACAATCGGGATTTTTTATCACGGCCGATGAATACTCAACCGTTGGTATCTTTGATGAAATATTTGCTGATATTGGTGATGAACAATCAATAGAACAATCGTTATCAACGTTTAGTTCACACATGGTTAACATTATTGATATTTTGAAGCAAGCTGATGAGAAATCGTTAGTAATTGTCGATGAACTGGGTGCGGGGACTGATCCACAAGAAGGGGCTGCTTTGGCGATTGCGATTCTTGATGCGATTGGAACAAAAGGCAGTTATGTGGTTGCGACAACCCACTATCCAGAGTTGAAAGCGTATGGATTTAATCGGGCAAACACGATTAATGCTTCAATGGAATTCGATGTTGAATCTTTACAACCAACTTACCGTTTCTTGCTTGGGGTACCAGGGCGGTCAAATGCCTTTGATATTTCAAAACGCTTAGGAATGGATGATACGATCATTGATGAAGCGCGGGCGTTGACGCAACAAGATTCGCAAGATTTAAATGAAATGATTGCGGATTTAGTTGCCAAGCGTAAGCAAGTTGAAGATGAATCAATTGAAATTAATGAGCGCTTAGCCACAATTACGGCAGAACAAGAAGATTTGGAAAAGCAGTTGTTCAAGCTGGATAATGCACGTGATCACCAATTGAACGAAGCTAAAAAGGAAGCTAACCATATAGTTGCTGATACCAAAAAGAAGGCGGATCAACTGATTGCTGATTTACGCAAAATGCAGCTAGATGCAGGTACGGTTAAAGAAAGTGCCTTAATTGATGCACAAGGTCAGCTAAATGCAATGCGGCAAGCACCTGATTTGAAAAAGAATAAGGTGTTGGCTCGTGCTAAACGCCAACAAGAGTTTAAAGAAGGCGACGATGTTTTAGTCGTTTCTTATGGCCAACAAGGTGTTTTGTTACGCAAACACGGGGCAGATGCATGGGAAGTGCAAATGGGTATTTTGAAGATGGTCGTTGAAACTGATGACCTCCAAAAGCAAAATTTACCTAAAGAAGCTAAACCGAAAACCAAACCACGTGCAACGGTCAAAGGTAGCTCACGACAAACTGTGAAAGCATCGCTTGATCTACGGGGACACCGTTACGAACAAGCAATGGGTGAAGTTGATCGCTACATTGATAACGCGGTCCTTTCAAACCTTGGTACCGTGGAAATTATTCACGGTAAGGGGACCGGGGCGTTGCGTAAAGGCGTGCAAGAGTATTTACGGTCTAATCCACGCGTGAAATCATTTAATTTTGCTAATGCTAACGCAGGTGGTGATGGTGCGACCATCGTCACATTACAATAAGATATAACACACAGAACTATTGCCCGCTTTGAGGTAATAGTTCTTTATTTTTGGCTTTTGATTAGTATTATGTGAGAATTAAAAGATAGTTTAATGAGAATCATTTCAAGTCAATTGCGCCACACAAATGTTTAGGGGTATGCTGTAGTTTGACTTTTACAATTTAATTTAATAAATCAACCTGAGGAGAAACATTATGGACAAGAAAAAAATCGGTCTCTTGGCCTTAACCATGATGATGTTTACCACCATCTTCGGTTTTGCCAACGGGCCAGTCGCCTTCTTACAAATGGGCTTCGCCAGTATTATCTGGTATATCATTGGGGCGTTGTTATATTTCTTACCAACTTCAATGATGTATGCAGAATTTGGGGCGACGTATAAAGAATCAAAGGGTGGTCTGTACAGCTGGATGGAACACGCTTTGGGCGTTCGGATGGCTTTCATTGCAACCTTTATTGGATTGGCTTCATGGATTGTTTGGATGATTGGGGTGGCAGCTAAGGTCTGGATTCCCCTGTCAACTTTGGTTTTTGGTCACGATACAACCCAAACTTGGTCAATTTTGGGCATGAATTCAACCCAAACAGTGGGTGTACTTGGTGTATTATTCGTTTTAGTAATTACATTCTTCGTTAACCGTGGGGTTCAAGCGATTGCAAAAATTTCATCAATTGGTGGAATGGCCGTAATGGCGTTGAACGTAATTTTCTTAGTTTCATCAATTATTATTTTAGTGGCACACGGTGGTCACTTCGCGGAACCAATTCACGGTTTGGCAACCTTTACAACTCCTGCTAACACTAGCTTTCAATCACCATTGGCAATGATGTCATTTGCCTTGTATGCAGTCTTTGCATATGGTGGTTTGGAACAAATGGGTGGGATTATGGAATCAGTTGATAAAGCTGAAAAGACTTATCCTAAAGCCGCAACCATTGCGACGGTCGTAATTGGTTTGGGTTATGCGTTATCAATCTTATTGTGGGGTGTCTCAACTAGTTGGGCACACTTGCACGGTATGGGTAATGCCGCAAATTTGGGTAATATCACATATGTTTTGATGAATAACCTTGGAGTTGAACTTGGTGGGGCATTTGGCCTGAGCCATGCCGCTGCCTTGGGCCTCGGGAGTGCCTTTGCTCGTTTTGCTGGGATTTCAATGTTCTTAGCTTACTTAGGTTCATTCTTCTTTATGACTTATGCACCAATCAAGTCATTTATCTTAGGAACACCACGCGAACTCTGGCCTAGTCGGATGGTTAAGCTTAATAAAGCTGAAGTGCCATCATTCTCAATCTGGATTCAAGCAACCGTCGTGTCAATCTTTATCATTGCGGTTTCATTTGGTGGGGATAGTGCCTCAACGCTGTATCAAGTCTTGACTAACATGGGAAATGTTTCATCAACCTTGCCATATGTATTCTTGGTAATTGCCTTCCCAATGTTCAAGCGCTTGAAAAATGTTGACCGCCCATTTGTTGCATATAAGAGCATGGCGGTAACTTACGTTGTTTCAACAGTGGTAGCAATTCTGTTGGTTGTTTCAATTGCATTTACAGTTGCGCAACCAATTATTGCTAAAGATTACTTCGGAGCCTTCTGGACAGTTATCGGTCCAGTATTCTTCGGAATTGTTGCCTGGGCATTCTATGCACACGGTGAGAAAAAACAAAAGCAAAATTAAAGCGATTCAATTATAAATATAGTTTCATAGCAAAACACGGTTTTATCTTATTTCAAGGTAAAATCGTGTTTTTTTGCTCTATTTCGTCTGACGTGGAAATGAATAAGATTGGCAACTCCGTTAGTTAGGAATAATGCTCAAACAACCGAAAAATAGTTACAAACCACAAACCACAAACCACAAACCGCAGTAGCATGGGAAAAACAACGCTGAGAATCAATAGAATCGCAGTAATTCGATGATTGAAAAGTACAGATACGACAATCCTGCGCTAAAATAAATAGAACCAGGTCACCTACAAGATAGGTCAGTAGATCACGAGGAGCATTTTGTTCAGCGCTATTTTTGTTTCTAAGTACAGAATGTGATAAAGTCATTATAATTAAGAAGGTAGATACATTCGTTGATTACTTGCTTTATGTATATAGCAATATATTGAAATGGTACAACAAAACAACTAGGGGAAAGGTGCAAGTGATGAAACAGCACAAATGTGGGATTGTAGTAATTGTGTTCTTGTTGGCACTGGTGTGGTGGCAACCGAGCATTCACGCTGATGGTGAGTACAGCATTAACCGCCTAAAGGAAAATGTTCAAATTCATCCTGATGGCTCAGCCACCGTGCACTATCAGATTCGTTATGAATTCGCTGATGATATGCATGGGGTTTATGTGACACAAGCAACTGATAAGGGCGTTGATTTTGCTGAATGGACACAAGCAAGTATCAATGGCAAGCGCCAGGGGAAGTATCATGGTGGTAGTGCTGGTATGCAAATTGTTAATAGCAATAACGCAAAACAGCTCCGAATCTACTATCCAATTGCCGCAGACGACACCTTAAATGCGCAGTGGACTTATAAGCTTAATAATGTTGTCACCCGCTATCACGATGTGGCTGAAATTAATTGGCAGATTATTGGTGGACAATGGGCGGTTCCGTTGAAAAATGTTGATATTACTGTGAAACTACCCAAAGGTAAGCAGCAACATTTTGCGTATTGGACCCATAGCTTGAACACGGCCAAATTTACGGGTGATGCGAAAGCTGGGGTTTATCATTATACCGCAGCATCAGTGGCGGCAAATACACCAGTTGAATTGCATACGTATTTTGATGAAAGTACGGTTCCACAAGTGCCTAAAACTGCAGGGAATGGACAAGCAAAAATTATTGCACAAGAAGAACAAATCGCAGCACGTTTGCAACGTGCTAAACAACTACGGCTATGGATTCAAGTTGGTTTGGTGAGTTTAATGTTAATTGGCGCATTTTTGATTTATCGTGCAAAACGATTTTATGCTCATGCTAAAGCCAAAGCTGGATTGGTAATTACTGGTATTAATAATTATGAGTTGCCAAGTGAAAATGCACCGGCAGTTGTGCTAGCACAGCTAAACGGAAAACACTTTAGCTTAGATAAAGCTTTTAGCGCAACCATTATGGATTTATTGGCGCGCCATTACTATCGGTTGACAGACCAAACCAATTGGTCACAAAAACATTTTGAATTGACGCTGATTAAGAATGATGGGTTGACGTCATTTGAAAAAACGGTGACATTAATTTTATTTGGTAATACTGAAATTGGTGCCAAAGTTGATACGCGAACATTTAAGAAAACTGATAGTCGGGTAGTTAAACGACTGAGCGTGTATAAAGAAAAATTCAATAAAGACATCGAGAATGCAGCCCTACCAGTTTGGCTTCGCGATGAACGCGGTAATGTTAAATTTAAGTTGGCGTATCTGTTGGGATTGTTTAGCTTGATTGTATTGGTCGGGAGCCAGATTGCAATGTTAGTTGGATCGCCATACGTGGAATTTTATCCTTGGTTGGGCGTAGTTTTACTCGTAGCTAGCTTAGGCATATTGTTTGGAGTACTAGACTATCGCAAAATGGGGACAATCTATACGCCAACAGGGTGGTCTGAAGCACAAGCATGGAAAAATTTTGGCCAAATGTTACGTGAAGTCGGGCAGTTTGATTTGAAAAAAGTACCAGACGTTACCTTGTGGGATCGCTACCTCGCATATGCCGTTGTATTGAACGCAGCGGATAATGTTGCGAAAGCATTGCAACAATACCATGCCGATGATGCGAACTACACAGATGACTTTATTCCGACATACTTAGCGTACAATTTATTTAGTGTGTCTCTAATGAGTGACATGACAGGTTTGGACAGTGCTAATGCGCCAAAGGAATCAGCTGGTTTTGGTGTCAGCGGTGGCTCGGGTGGTTTTGGTGGTGGCTCAGGTGGTGGTGCATTTTAATGTGACCATCGTAGTGCAAAACGTACCTATGCTCGTAAAAAAACATAAAAACTTGCTAACTTATTAGCAGTGGGCTACACTAAATAGTAGAAAATATCTGAAGAAGAGGTAAGTATAATGAGTATTTTGGCACAATTAACCGACGACATGAAAGCAGCCATGAAGGCTAAGGACAAGGCAACTTTATCAACGGTCCGGATGTTGAAGTCTGCTTTACAAAACGAACAAATCAAGGAAGGCCACGATTTGTCTGATGAAGAAGAATTAACGATTCTTTCACGCGAAATGAAGCAACGTAAGGATTCAATGGCCGAATTTAAGGAAGCTGGTCGTATGGACTTAGTTGAACCTTTGGAAGCTGAAATCTTGGTTGTTGCTAAGTACTTGCCAGCCCAAATGTCAGAAGCTGAAGTTAAGCAAATTGTTGCTGATACAATTGCAGAAGTTGGCGCAACTTCAAAAGCTGATTTTGGTAAAGTGATGGGTGCTTTGATGCCTAAAGTTAAGGGTAAAGCTGATGGTAAGTTAGTTAACGAAACTGTTAAAGCATTGCTCGCATAATTTATTTGTAAAACATTTCAAGTCCGAGGGGTTATTACTACCCAGCGGGCTTTTTTTTGTTATATAATAAACATAGTATTAAGTTATTATGTCGTGGCAGTTAGAATGCGAGGTAAACGGATGATCAACAAATCAGGCGATACATCAGAGCAGAATTGCATTAACATGGAAGTTCAAGTTCGGACGCAGGCCGGATTAGAGTCATTTGATTGGGAAACTGATATTACTGAAGTTTTCCGCGATTTAGCGTAATTACCGCATTGAAGCCGTGTCCTCGTGATGCGGCTTTTTCTAATGGCGTTAATTTGTGCCGAGTGGATTGCTGATTATCTGCGTAGAATTGCAATAATGCGAATATTTTTTGCGTTACAGGGGCTAGTAGGTCGAAATTTCGGCTAAATTCGGGTACAATATAGTGAAGTATTAATAATCAAAACAATCAAAAAGGGGTTAATTATTTGGCAACAGGACAGATTCGACAATCACTAGCAGGATATTATGACGTTGTAACTGAAGATGGTGAAAAATACCGAACACGAGCCCGCGGAAATTTCCGGGATCGCGGAATTAAGCCACTGGTTGGTGACATCGTAGATTTTGACGTGAGTGATCACGATGAAGGTTACATTTTAGCGGTTCATGATCGCAAAAATAGCCTTGTGCGTCCACCAGTTGCGAATATTGACACCGCAATTGTAGTTACAGCGGCTGCAGAACCCGATTTTGCAGATAACTTATTAGACCGACAATTGGTAGCAATTGAAGAATTTAATATTCAACCAATTATTTATTTTACGAAGACTGATTTGTTATCACCGGAAAAACTCGCACATTTGCGCGAAGTTGGCGCCGGCTATACGAAAATTGGTTACCCAACTTACGTGCCTGATGATGCCTTTGCACCAGCAGGATTAGCGCAATTACAGGCGGAATTCACTGGCCGATTATCGGTCTTTATGGGACAAACAGGTGCGGGTAAAAGTACGTTGTTAAACCACATTTTGCCCGAATTAGCGTTAGAAACCGGTGAGATTTCGCAAGCTCTTAGTCGTGGGAAACACACAACACGGATGGTGGGCTTGCATGAAATCAATGGTGGCCTTGTCGCTGACACACCTGGATTCTCTTCATACGCGGTGTTTAACATGGAAGCTAATGAATTGACCCAGTACTTCCCAGAGTTTGATGAAGCGAGTCGTAATTGTCGTTTCCGCGGGTGTGTGCACATCAATGAGCCAGGCTGTGCGGTTAAGGCTGGTGTTGAGGCGGGTGAATTTATGCAATCACGCTATACCAACTATCTTGCTTTTTATGATTTGATTATTAACCAAAAACCAGATTACCGGAAAAAGAAAAAATAAGGAGTGTTTTATCTTATGTCTATCAAAGTAGCACCATCAATTTTATCTGCTGATTACGTAAACTTGCAACGCGATGTTGAATTGGTTGAAAAGGCCGGCGCCGAATACTTGCACATCGATGTTATGGATGGTTTATTTGTACCATCAATCTCATATGGTGCCGGTTGGGTTAAAGCCCTTAAGCCAGTTACTAACATGGTATTAGACGTCCACTTGATGGTTCAAAACCCAGAACGTTACGTTGATGAATTTGCAGATGCTGGTGCCGATATCATCGGTGTCCACTATGAAGCAACTCCACACATCCACCGTGCTTTACAAATGATCAACAACAAGGGTGTGAAAGCTGAAGTGGTTATCAACCCTGGTACTTCTGTTGATTTAATCAAGCCTATTTTACACATGGTTGGCCAAGTATTGGTTATGACGGTTAACCCTGGTTTTGGTGGCCAAAAGTTCTTGCCAGAAACTGTGGCTAAGATTCAACAATTAAACGATTTGAAAGCTGAACTCGGTTTAGATTACGATATCGAAATTGATGGTGGTGTTAACAACGAAACTGTTAAAGCTGCTTACAAGGCTGGTGCAACGGTTGCGGTTGCAGGTTCATACCTTTACGACAAGGTTGACCCTGCTGCTAAGGTTGCTGCGCTCAAAGACGCAACTAACTAATGAAAGGAAGGGGGTTTGGAACGAGTTATGTTCCAGCCTCTTTTTGATAATATGAAAAAATTAAATATTCTGGTTGGTGGTCCGGTTGATCAATGGCCCAGTGAATTAACCGCTGGTGCCGTGGTTGGCGAGTGGATTGGGGTTGATCGTGGCGCGTTTCGTTTACTAAAGTTAGGGATTACGCCCAAGGTAGCTGTTGGTGATTTTGATTCGCTTTCTGAGACTGAACGCGAATGGCTAACAACCCAAGTTCAAGATATTCGACGAGTTAAACCAGAAAAAGATGAAACTGATTTAGAATTAGCACTAACGATTGCTCAAAATGAATATCAGGCGGATGAAATTGTCATTTATGGCGCAACTGGTGGTCGCATTGATCATTTACTTTCGAATATTTGGATTTTTTCACAACCGCGTTTTCAACAATTCATCGGTAAAGTTAATTTAGTGGACCGTGGCAATAGTATTCGGTTTTATGCACCAGGAAATCATACAATTGTTAAAGAAGCCGATAAAAAGTATTTAGGCTTTATTAATTTGACGGCGGTGGAGCATTTAGATTTGGCGGATGAACGCTATGAATTGCATGATTGGAGTAGTCCAACACCGTACTCATGGTCTTCCAACGAATTCAAAGGCACGGTTAATCATTTTAGTTTTACTCAAGGTATTGTGATGGTAATTCAATCGAAGGACACCCAATATGGTAATTAAAAATACGCGGGTTAACTTTTGACGCGGGCACGCGATTGAAATGTAGATATAACTGCGTCAAAATAATTGCGGGAATTTCTAATGCTAAAAAAGGCACGCAACGTGGTATAATCATTGATGCAGTGCAGTTTTATGCACCAGTCGTATCGCTAGTGGCAAAAAAATTAGCTGTAAAGTCATTTTACTTTACACTTTTTTATTGCATTGTTGGCGTACGTCTGATAATATAATCGAGTAATGAAATTTAATTAAACGTGAATTTCTGAAATCGATAGTTAGACAGGAGGGTTATTCAACATGGCAACAGATGCAATTACTGGTAAGCACACTCGCTTCGGTAACCAACGCTCACACGCCCTTAACTCAAGTCGTCGTAGCTGGAAGCCAAACTTGCAAAAGGTTACTGTCCGTATCAACGGTTCAGCACCTCAACGAGTTTATCTTGCTGCTCGCACTTTGAAGGCAGGCTTGAAGAACGGTTCAATCGAACGTGTTTAAGCATTAACAAACAGGAAGTCACCGTTCGCGGTGGCTTTTTTGTTTCAATCGATATCATAAATGACTAGAAGTCACGAAAGTGTGATTGGGAGTTAGTCGAATTGCTTGTTTTATGGTAAAATTACCATATTCATGCATTTAATAGATAAAATAACCCTAGTCAAAATTTTAAGATAGTGATATTTTATGATGTTACTAGGGTGCTGAGGAGGATTTCTGATGGCTGTTAAAATCAAATCACAACATGGGACAATTGATATCAACAATGATGTTATTGCAACGGTTGTTGGTGGTTCTGCCACTGAACAATACGGCGTAGTTGGTATGGCTTCAAAAAGTGCCTTGCGTGATGGTTTCAATCAAATTTTGAACCGCGAAAATTACACAAAGGGTGTTGTTGTTCGTCAAGAAGCGAATGGGATTTCTGTCGATGTTTACATTGTTGTAGGCTACGGCACGAAAATTTCTGAAGTATCAAAGAGTGTGCAATCTAAGGTTAAATACAACCTAGATGCAATGCTTGGTGTTGATGCGAACGAAGTAAATGTGATTGTACAAGGTGTGCGAGTATTAGCTGACTAATATTCGTTTACCCTCTAGGAGGATAAGAGAAGTGGAAGTTGTAACGAAGATTACGAACGTAGAATTCGGATCAATGGTTAATGCCGCCGCACATAAGTTAACCGAAAACGCTGAAAAGATTAATAAATTAAATGTTTTCCCAGTTCCAGATGGTGATACTGGTACAAACATGTCGCTTTCGATGAACAGTGGCGCGCAGTATGAACGTGATTCATTAGATACAACCATTGGTGCGTTAGCGCAAGCAACTGCAAAAGGTTTGTTGATGGGTGCCCGGGGTAACTCTGGGGTTATCTTATCGCAAATTTTCCGTGGCTTTTCAAAGTCAGTTGAAGGTAAAGAAACTTTGTCTGCTCGTGAATTGGCTGATGCCTTCATGGCAGGTGCTGAAACTGCTTATAAGGCAGTCATGAAGCCAACTGAAGGTACAATTTTAACGGTTATCCGTGAAGCTGCAAGTGCAGCCAACAAGGAAGCCGCTAAGACTGATGATACCGTGCAATTAATGGGGACGACGCTTGAAGCTGCTGAAAAAGCGCTTGCTTCAACGCCTGATTTGCTACCAGTTTTAAAAGAAGTCGGTGTTGTTGACTCCGGTGGTCAAGGACTAGTATTTGTCATCCAAGCCTTTTATGAAGCCTTATCCGGTGAAATTTCAGCTGATGATATTTATATTCCTGATAACGCTGAATTAGAAGAAATGGTGCAAAACCTGCATGCTGGTGCACAATCAAAATTGAACCCCGCAGATATTGAATTTGGCTATTGTACTGAAATCATGGTTCAAATCGCTAAGGGAACTACTTACGACCATAACTTTGATTATGATGAGTTCTACGCTCATTTGGCTGATTTAGGTGATTCATTGCTTGTGATTAACGACGAAGAAGTTGTTAAAGTCCACGTGCACACTGAAGATCCTGGTGAAGTGATTTCATGGGGAACGCACTACGGTTCACTCGTCAAAGTAAAAGTTGACAACATGCGTGATCAACAACAAGCTGTGATTGATGCGCAACGTGATGAAGATCAACAAGCTGCCAAGGCAACACCAAAGGAAACTCCTGAAATTGCGGTTTTAGCAGTTGCTTCTGGTGAAGGCTTGAAAGAATTGCTCTTGTCATCTGGTGCAACTACAATTGTTGAAGGTGGCCAAACGAATAATCCATCAACGGAAGATTTCGTCAAGGCGATTGAAGCTAGTGGTGCTAAAAAGGCCATTATTTTGCCTAATAACAGCAATATCTTTATGGCTGCGGAACAAGCAACCCAAGTGGCTGATGTTCCAGTTGAAGTTGTCCACACACGGACGGTTCAACAAGGGCTCTCAGCGTTGTTTGCTTTTAACCCAGCAACTGATTTAGCGACAAATGTTGCCGGCATGGAAGAAAACATTAGCTTGGTAGTTTCTGGTTCAATCACAACTTCAATTCGTGATACCACACTTGGTGGTTTGGATATTCATGTTGGTGATTACATTGGAATTATCGACAAAGACATCGAAGTTGCGGCTGCTGATTTACAAGCTGCAAGTGTCCAAACAGTTCAAAAGATGGTTGATGACGATTCTGAAATCGTGACAATTTTCTTTGGTGAAGATGCGACTGAAGCTGACGCACAAACATTGGCTGATGCAATTACCGAAATTGATGATCAATTGGAAGTTGAAATCCACGAAGGTGGCCAACCAACTTATCCATTCTTGATTTCAGTTGAATAAGAGATAATTTATTAAAGTTCGCTAACACGCGGTTGTGTTGGCGGACTTTTTTGTCGATAATAACTACTCAAACAATTGTTCGTTTGGTATAATTAAACAAAGATAAAAAGGAACCGTGCGGGTATCCTTTTTCACTAAGCAAAAGGAGGGTTCGACCGTGACTGAAACTAAATCATTAAGCGATAGTATTGCGGTACTCAGTGGCGTCGGGCCAAAACGTGAGAAAGCTTTAAATAATTTGGGGATTTTTACCATTTATGACCTGTTGGAATATTTTCCGTTCCGTTATGACGACTTGGCAGCAAAGATTCCATCGCAGACTGCTGACGGCGAAAGAGTGACGTTTAAAGGTGTTGTCTCATCAGACCCGGTCCTTGTGCGTTTTGGTTTCAAGAAAGCCCGTGTGACGTTTAACATGCTGATTGAGCATGAAAATATCAAGGTCGCATTCTTTAACCAGCCATGGATTCAAACCCAAATCGAACAAGGGCAAGAAGTCGGCATCAATGGGACCTATGACGCTAATCGCCAAAGCTTAGCTGCAGTCAAGCTAATTAAGGCTGATGAGGATGCACTAGCCGGTATTTATCCAGCTTCAAAGGAAGTGCATGCTAAAACGATTCATGATTTAATTGAGCAAGCATTTGGTGGCTATCATCAGTATATTGAAAATTTATTACCCGCTAATTTACAGGAAAAATATAAATTGACGGATCGTTTAACAATGCTCCACGATATGCATTTTCCGGAAACACTTGAGGATGCTAAGGCCGCTAGACGCACGGCGGCTTTTGAAGAGTTCTTCTTGTTTCAGATGAATTTACAATTAGTTAAAATGGCCGACACTAAAAATCATGGGCGCGCAATTGAGTTTGATAATCATGCCGTGCAAGCATTCATCAGTACGTTGCCGTTCGAGCTAACCAATGCGCAAAAGAAAGTCGTTAATGAAATTGCGTTTGATATTAAGCGGCCAATTCACATGAATCGCCTACTGCAAGGGGATGTGGGTTCTGGTAAAACAGTTGTCGCGGCAATTATTGCGTATGCAGCGCACACCGCTGGGATGCAAACTGCGATTATGGCGCCAACCGAAATTCTGGCGCAGCAACATGCGAAGGGCTTTGGTAAGTTTTTTGAAGCATTCCCAGATGTGCGTGTGGAATTAATAACTGGTTCAACTAAGGTTAAGGCACGTCGGCAAATTTTGGACGATTTAATGAATGGCGAAATCGATATGATTATCGGGACACACGCTTTGATTCAAGATGATATTGAATTTCATAATTTAGGCTTAGCGGTAATTGATGAACAACACCGGTTTGGGGTTAAGCAACGAGCGACTTTGCGTGAGAAGGGGATGAACCCTGATATTTTAGCAATGACAGCGACGCCGATTCCGCGGACACTTGCGATTACCGCATATGGTGAAATGGATGTATCAATTATTGATGAACTACCAGCAGGTCGTAAGCAGATTCAAACTCGCTGGTTAAAAACGGATGCCTTTGATCAAGCGGTGAGCTTTATGAAATCACAAATTGATGAAGGCGCCCAAGCCTATGTGGTCACGCCCTTGATTGAAGAGTCAGAAGCGCTAGACGTGCAAAATGCGACCGCGATTTATGAAGATTTGGCACTGCATTTTCAGCCGGATATTAAAGTCGGCCTACTGCATGGTCGGATGAAAAATGATGAAAAAGCTGATGTCATGGCAAAATTCAAGGCAAATGAGTTTCAAGTCCTTGTGTCAACGACTGTGATTGAAGTTGGGGTCGATGTGCCCAATGCGACCGTGATGATGATTTTAGATGCTGATCGGTTTGGTTTAGCGCAACTGCACCAACTACGCGGTCGGGTCGGTCGGGGTGATAAGCAGTCGTATACGCTGTTGTTAGCTGATCCCAAGACCCAGTATGGTAAAGACCGCATGGATATTATGACTAAAACGAATAATGGTTTTGTACTCGCGCAAAAAGATTTAGAATTGCGGGGGCAAGGTGATATTCTGGGGAATAAACAGTCAGGGATGCCTGATTTTCGCGTCGGGGACCCTGTGGCTGACCTGAAAATGTTAGAAATTGCGCAACAAGAAGCAATTTATATTATTTCAGATCCCGATTGGGAGAGTGTTCAAAGTAACGCAGCTCTGGTACAATATTTATCAAATAGTCTGGCTAAATATCGGAATCTCGATTAAGTCACAAAAAAGGAAGTGTACTGCAAATACGGGCGACTTTGTCAGGTGGTTAGCGTGGCGGAGCCGGAAGTAACGGTGTTTGCATGCATTATGGAGATAAACAATCATGAAAATTGCAGTTGATGCCATGGGTGGCGACTTTGCCCCCTTGGAAATTGTTAAAGGTGTCGAATTAGCGCGTGACCAATTTACTGATATTGAATTTGAATTATTTGGTGACGAAAAACAAATCACAGCAATTTTGCAAAATAGTGACCGGGTTAACATTCATCATACCGATGTGACAATTGATATGGGAGAAGAACCAGTTAAGGCAATTCGACGTAAGAAGGATTCATCATTAGTATTGGCAGCTACGGCTGTGAAAAACGGTGAAGCCGATGCCTTCTTCTCTGCCGGAAATACTGGTGCCGTGTTAGCCGCCGGAATCTTTGTGATTGGTCGGATTAAAGGGATTGACCGCCCGGGGTTAGCGACAGTACTACCTAACTTGTCTGGCAAAGGTGATCATGAATATTTCGTGATGATGGACATGGGCGCAAATGCTGAATCTAAGCCAGCGCACTTATACCAATATGGCTTCTTGGGCGACTTTTACGCTGAGAAGATGTTAGGTTATACTAAACCGACTGTTGGTTTGTTAAACCTTGGGACTGAAGAAGATAAGGGTGATGCGGTTCACAAGGAAGCATGGCAATTACTTAACGGTTCCGATACGTTAAACTTTATTGGTAATGTCGAAGCCCGCGAATTGTTGAATGGGGCAGCTGATGTCGTAGTGACCGATGGTTCAAACGGGAATACCGCTTTGAAGGCCATCGAAGGAACGGCATTAACGATGTTGAAGATGATTAAAGCCGCCATCATGGAAAATGGGGTCACAGCTAAAATCGGTGGCGCCTTACTGAAGCCAGCTTTGAAGGGCTTGCAAGGCAAACTTGATTATAGTAAAGCTGGTGGGGCTGTGATTCTTGGTGTGAACGCACCAGTTGTTAAGACCCATGGTTCAGCGAAGGCGGAAGCGGTGTCAAATACATTTGCCCAGATTCACCAGATGATTACTAGTAACCTCGTCCCCGATATTCAAGCATACGTGGCCGCACACAAAGACGATTTAAGTGCAAAACAACTTGATGCTGAACAAGACAATTAAGAAAAAGGAAACCAGATAAAATGACTAAAGAAGATATTTACAACTCAATCGCCGATTCAATTGCGGAACAGTTTAACTTAAAGCGTGAAGATATTAAACCAGAATTAAATTTTTTGAAGGATATTGATGCTGATTCAATTGATTTCGTTGAATTAGTCCTCGACCTTGAAGACCACTTTGACATTGAAATTTCGGATGAAGATGCCGAAAAATTGATTACTTTGCAAAACACAGTGGATTATATCGCTGCCAAAAAAGGCATCACAGCATAATATTGTTTGACGCGAAAAACGGCTCTATTCCGTCTGACGTGGAATTTATAAAATGTGATGAGATGTATGATGACACTGCGCTAGATAAGTGTGAAATTATTGATTACCGCTAAACTTGCAGCGACAAGGATTACGGCATATTACTAGTCAGACTGCCTACTCAAACTAACGAAGAGGCTGGAACCGGTCTGGACTTTAGCTCGCACCGTGATGGCATAATCAGTAACGGGTTTCGTTACTGATTATGGATTTGTGAAGATGGTTACCGCGTTAGCGAACCAAGCTTCGCAAACATTTGAAGACCGCACTGTGGCTTCAAATGCTTGTCTTCCATCACGGTGTCCAGACTGGTTCCGGCCTCGTAGTGGGAATCAAGCTGAGACTCATATCCAAATTCAACGCTAGAAAAATTTTAGCCCGAAAAACCAGTGCTTAATTGTGCTGGTTTTTCTTTATATCTTGGAGCGCCATTTCGTGGGATTAAGTGCCTTAAAAGTACTGTAATGGGGTATAATGGAGAGTACGAAATTTATATAAATGGTGATTTAATCAAATCTGATGACCTGTGAATTCAGCGATTAAAAAAATCCAGTTAAAGGGGCAAGTTATGTTAGAAGAATTACAAGCACAGTTGAAAGCTGATTTTAACATTGCTTTTAATAAACCGACTTTGTTAGTCGAAGCATTTACGCAAGGAAATTATTTGAATGAGCACCCCCATTTTGGTGGGCGTGATTATCAACGCTTAGAATTCCTTGGTGATTCAGTGATGCAACTATCGACTGCTGAATATCTTTTCAAGAAATACCCACTTTGGGATGAAGGCCGGTTGACTGAATTGCGGATTGCCATGGTGCAAACCCGTTCATTTGCATATTTAGCCCGGGAACTTGCATTTGATAAATACATTTTGCTGGGTCATGGTGAAGAATTAAACGGGGCACGTAACCGTGATTCCTTGCTGGAAGATGTCTGGGAAGCCTTTATTGGTGCGTTATATCTTGACCAAGGCCACGCAACGGTGCAAGCATTTTTGCAACAACAAATGTTCAAAAAAATCGATGAAGGTTTTTTTGACCAGTTCATTGACTATAAGAGCAAGCTCCAAGAATTACTGCAAAAACGTGGTAGCGTGCAGATTAAATACCAAAAGCTCAGCGAGACTGAATCTGGTACTGACAATAGCCAAATTTTTAAAGTGGCCGTTGAAGTTAATAGGCAAGTCCTAGCGATGGGCAGTGGTTCCTCAATTAAAAATGCTGAAAAAATGGCAGCACGTTTAGCATATCAACAATTACAACAAAAGTAGGATTGGTAATGAAACTCAAATCTTTGGAAATTAGCGGCTTTAAATCGTTCGCTGATAAAACAAAAATTGAATTTATGCCGGGGATGACCGGGATTGTCGGACCAAATGGGTCGGGTAAATCAAACATCATTGAAGCCATTCGTTGGGTCATGGGGGAACAATCCGCCAAGGGCTTGCGTGGGGACAAGATGCAGGATGTCATCTTCGGTGGGACAAGCAAGCGTAGTCCACTCAACCGGGCGGAAGTTTCGATTGTCTTTGATAATAGTGATCACTATTTGAAGACGGATTGGAGTGAAATTCGCTTGACGCGCCGCCTATATCGTTCTGGTGAATCGAATTATCAGATTAACGGTCAAGACGTGCGCTTGCGTGATATTTTAGAATTGTTCATGGATTCTGGCCTGGGACGGGAAAGTTTTTCAATTATTTCCCAAGGCCGGGTGGAAGCCATTTTTAATTCTAAGCCTGAAGACCGGCGCGCAATTATTGAAGAAGTTGCCGGGGTGTTCAAATACAAAACGAATAAAGAACGGGCGGAACGTGAATTACGCCAAACGCAAGATAACTTAGATCGGGTGCAAGACATCATGGCTGAAATTGGTGGCCGGGTGGAACCATTAGCACAGCAATCGGCTTTGGCTCAAGATTATTTGGCTGAAAAAGCACAATACGACCGCTTGGAAAAATCGCGATTGGTAATTGAAATTGCCGATAATCGGGAAGCAAAGCAAGGTGTGGATGCGCGTGTCCGTATTTTAGAAAATGTCGTGAAGAAACACGAAACAGCAGTTGCGGGGCAAACAGAGCGATTGCAGACATTAAAACAAGAACGGACTGCGTTGGAATTAAAGCGCGATGAGTTACAGCAGAAGCTAGTGCAATACGCGCAAGCTAAGGAACGCTTGCAAGGTTTACAAAATGTGAATGCGGAACGTGACCAAAATCGGACGGCCACGGTTCAGGAAGTATCTAGTCAACTAGAAGCAGTTACGACTAACTTAACGGCGACGGTCGCAGAGTTAGCAACTAAGCAAACTGAACTGGCCGAACAAGCGCAAGCCGTTGAAAACGTGAACGCTGAAGTTGCTGAATTGACCGGTCAGACCGTTGCCGAACGGGTTGCCCAGTTACGTAAAACATTGCAACAAGAACAAAATAATTACGTTGAGTTGTTGCAACGGCAAGCATCACTGCATAATGAAAAGCAAAATTTGGAACGCAACGCGCAACAGTCATCTCAAGCCCAAGTTGGTTTGACGCAGCGTTTAGCCACGGCGCAAGCCCGCCTCGCTGAAAGTGCCACGGAATTAGCGGATTTGGAAGCACAGCTAGCAACCGCTAAGGAAACGCAAACGACGCGGACGAAAGAATTTGATACGGTTACAGCAGAGTATAAACAAGCTAAAACCGCTGAACAAAAAGTCCGTCAAGCTTGGTATGATGGGCTTGGTTTAACGAAGCAAGCGCAAGCACGGTTAGAATCGTTGCAAAACATGGGAAATGAGTATACCGGGTTCTATCAAGGTGTGCGGAACTTGATGAAGCATAAAGCTAATTTTCCGGGCATTGAAGGGGTTGTGGCTGAATTGATTTCAGTGCCAACCAATTACAATAAGGCAATTGAAACCGCATTAGGAGCCGCCCTCCAACAAGTAGTTGTGGATAACGAACAGACTGCTAAAAATGCCGTTAAGTTCTTAACCCAACAACGCTTAGGGCGGGTAACTTTCTTACCACGTAATGTCATCAAAGCCCGAAGCCTCGGAGATAACCAAGTCCAAGCAATTCAAGGATTAACCGGTTATGTCGGGGTTGCTAGTAGCTTAGTGAAGGTTGAGGCGAAATACAGCACAATTGTTGAAAGCTTGCTAGGAACTGTTGTGATTGCGGATAATTTAGACAATGCCACGGCGATTGCGCGTGTGGGCCAACATCGTTTCCGGATTGTGACACTTGATGGGCAAGTCATTAACCCCGGTGGTTCAATTACCGGTGGAGCTCAACGCAATGATCAAAATGGTTTGTTAAGTCAAAAAGCCGAGATTGAGAAATTGCAAACGGCCGTTAAAACCATGGAAGCTGAGTTGTTGACGCAAGAACAACAAGTCCGTGATTTGACGAATAAGTTAGAAACTTTAACTGAGGATGGTAGTCAATTACGTGAAGTCGTTGCTCAAGCGAACGAACACGTGCAAGTTTTGACAAGTCAGTGCAAGTTAGCCAGCACGAGTCATGAACAATTAGCCCGCCAAGTTCAAGCATTGCAATATGAACAAGGTCATGCCAATGATTCTGCTAGCGACTACGAAAAAGAAGTTGCCCAAAATGTTGCCGACACGCAACAAGTGGCACAAGACTTGTTAGCTAGCCAAGCAAAGAGCACCACGCTCGAAACCCAAATCGACGAGTTAAGTGAAAATCAATCAGCAATTGCTGAGCAGATTCAAACAAAACGGGAATGGTTAGCTGCTAAGCGTGCCACATATAATGCCTTAGCGAGTCAAGTTAATCAATTGAAGCAACAAGTTAGTCAATTAGAACGCCAAAAAGATACATTAGCGGAACGCTTGGAATTATTAACGGCGAACGTTGATGATTTATATACGGCTAGCCAAAATGCGCAAGCTGATTTGGTCAAGACGACCGCCGCATATGAAGCCGCCCAAATTCAAACGAGTGAAGTCCGCGAAAAGTTGCTTAAACTCAATACGGTTATTACTAGCCAAGAAGATGAGTCAACTAAACTAGCCACCTTACAACGCGAAAGCTTGCAAGAAATGAATGATTTGCGGGCCCAACAAGCACGTTTGGCGACATTACTTGACCAAGCGATGAACCAGTTGAATGAAAATTATGCACTCTCGTTAGTTGAAGCTCGTGCCGAAGTTGCCGATATGGATATGCCGGTTGAAGAAATTCGGGTGCAGTTGAAGCTCATCAAACGTGGGTTGGATGAAATCGGCGATGTTAACATCGGAGCGATTGAAGAATACCAAGAAGTTAAAACGCGTTTTGATTTCTTGACGAATCAACAAGCTGACTTAGTAGCTGCGCGAACCAATTTGTATGCGACGATGAATGAAATGGATGAGGAAGTGCAAAAGCGCTTTAAATTTACCTTTGATGAAATCGCGGCACAGTTCAGTATTGTCTTCACTAAAATGTTTGGTGGTGGGCAAGCTGAATTGACGCTGACGGATCCGGAACATCTTTTGACATCTGGGATTGATATTATGGCGCAGCCGCCTGGTAAAAAATTCCAGCAAATGTCATTGTTATCAGGTGGCGAAAAAGCATTGACGGCAATTACGCTGTTATTTTCAATTCTTGCTGTTCGTCCGGTACCATTTGCAATTTTGGATGAAACTGAAGCTGCTTTGGATGATGCGAATGTCACGCGTTTTGCGGAATATTTGCACACCTTCCAAGATGACACGCAGTTTATTGTCATTACCCACCGTAAAGGTACGATGGTCAATGCCGATGTCTTGTATGGAATTACGATGCAAGAATCGGGTGTTTCAAAAATGGTTTCAGTTAATTTAACTGATCTTGATTAATCAAGCTTAAGTGGTGGTAAGCGTCAAATAGCCGTATGTTAGAGCACTGCCTAATTGAGCTAAAAACTAATAGAAACGAGGAAGCTAAATATGGGATTATTTGATATTTTCAAAAAGAAACCAAAAGTTGCCCCAGTCGTTGTTGAAGTGCTTTACCCAGCCAATTGGGATGCAGCGACACAAAGTGTGATTGTTCCTAACGATATTGAAGCAACTAAAGATAGTGAATTTGTGCATTTAACACCGGATGCGGCAGGTGAAACATTTGCCGATGAAACTGAAGTTGTGGCTGACACGACGATGGAAAACTCTGATGGCGAAGGCGAACAAGCCTACGCGGGTACTGATGCCGATGACGTGCCAAGTGAACAATTTGCAGCGACGCTAGAAGAACCGCAAGCAGATGTGATTGAAAGCGGTGAAGCAGATACTACTGAAGTTGCAGTTGAAGATAATGCAGCTGAAACTGCACCAGTAGCGGCGGAAGAAGTTGTTGAAACGGCAACTCCAGAACCCGTTGTGGAGCAGGCAGAAGCTCAAACACCAGTTGTTGAAACGCCGGTGGAAGTGCCAGTTGTAGATGCACCAGTTCAAGAAGAACTAGTTGAAGAAGCAACGGCTGAACCTGTGGCTGAAGTGGTTACTGAAGCTGTCGTTGAAGAAGCGGGTGTTGAGGAAGCAAGTGCCGAACCAACTGAACAAGAACGTTACGATGTGGGGCTTGAAAAGACACGGAAGTCATTTGGGGAACGCTTGAATGCCTTCTTTGCAAAATTCCGTTCGGTGGATGAAGATTTCTTCGAAGATTTGGAAGACACTTTGATTCAAGCTGACGTGGGCTACGAAACTGCGATGCAAATTGCGGATGAGTTACGTAGTGAAGTTAAGTTGAAGAACGCTAAGAACAAGAATGATATTAAACAAGTTATCATTGATAAATTAATCTCAATCTACGATGCAGCGGGGAATGGGGAAGACATTTCGATGCACTTCGCCAAAGAAGGCCCAACTGTCATCATGTTTGTTGGGGTTAATGGGGTTGGTAAGACAACCACTATCGGTAAGATGGCCGCATTGTACAAGTCACAAGGCAAAAAAGTCTTGTTGGCCGCGGCTGATACTTTCCGGGCTGGTGCCACGCAACAACTCCAAGAATGGGGTCGCCGTGACGGGGTTGAAGTTGTCGCAGGGCCTGATCGTGCTGATCCTGCGTCAGTCGTCTTTGACGGTGTGCAAACGGCTATCCGGGGCAATTACGACGTCTTGTTCGTTGATACGGCGGGCCGGTTGCAAAACAATGTTAACTTAATGCAAGAATTGGAAAAAATGAAGCGGATTATTACGCGTGAAATTCCCGATGCACCGCACGAAGTTTTAATTGTTTTAGACGGGACCACGGGGCAAAATGCGCTCCAACAAGCCAAATTATTTAAAGATTCAACTGATGTTTCTGGGATTGTGTTAACGAAGCTTGATGGAACTGCCAAAGGTGGGATTGTCTTGGCAATTCGTAATGAAATGCACTTACCAGTTAAATGGGTTGGTTTGGGTGAACAAGCAGCAGATTTACGGCCATTTTCACCAGCTGACTTTGTCCAAGGATTATTCAAGGGCTTAGTTGACTAAACCGATTAGAGAGGAAACATGACCAGCGTGATTTGCATGTGCAAGGATACTGGTGGTCATGTTAGGGGTAACACATTTTGGAAATTGAAAAGAACAATCGCATCAATTCCTTGTTTGAGTTTTATCAACCATTACTTACCGTGAAGCAAAATGAGTACATGGATCTCTACTACGGTGATGATTATTCTTTGGGCGAAATCGCTGAAGAGTTTGAAGTTAGCCGGCAAGCAGTTTATGATAACTTAAGACGAACCGAAAAACTGCTTGAAGCATACGAAGGAAAATTACATTTGTTACGTGATTTTGAATTACGGAGTGCCGCGGCTGATGAATTAGATAAATACGTCCAAACTAATTATGGTGCTGACGAATATTTAATGACATTAGTTGAGCACTTTGAAAAATTAGAGTAATAAATGCGTTTTCCTGAGTGTTATTGATAACAATTAAGAGTATTAGCAAATTAAGAAAATAGAGTGAGGTAGCTACTATGGCCTTTGAAGGGCTTACAGAACGTTTACAAAACGCAATTTCTGGCTTACGCAAAAAAGGAAAGGTTACTGACGCTGATTTACGCGAAACCATGCGCGAAATCCGTTTGGCCTTATTGGAAGCCGATGTTAACTTTGATGTGGTGAAAGATTTCATCAAAACTGTCCGTGACCGCGCAACCGGGACTAAAGTGCTGGAAGGGTTAAACCCCGCCCAACAAATTGTCAAAATCGTTGACGAAGAATTAACGAAGATGATGGGTGAAGAAGCGGTTCCGCTGAATAAGAGCCCAAAAATTCCTACGATTATCATGATGTCAGGGCTGCAAGGGGCCGGTAAAACGACCACGGTTGGTAAGTTAGCCCTTAAGTTAAAGAACGAAGAAAAGGCGCGACCATTGTTGATTGCGGCCGATATCTATCGTCCAGCGGCCATTGACCAATTGCAAAAACTTGGTTCTGACATGGATATTCCCGTATTCTCATTGGGCACCGATGTTGATCCACGAGAAATCGTACGCCAAGGGTTGGCCCAAGCTGCTGAAAACCACAATGACTATGTCTTCATTGATACGGCTGGTCGTTTGCAAATCGATGAAGAGTTGATGAACGAATTAGCTGACATCAAGGATATCGCCAAGCCTGACGAAATCCTGTTGGTTATTGATGCCATGACTGGGCAAAATGCCGTCCAAACTGCTGAAGGTTTCGACCAACGCCTTGATGTGACTGGGGTTGTCTTAACTAAGCTTGACGGTGATACCCGTGGTGGGGCGGCGCTCTCAATTCGTGCCGTAACTGGTAAGCCAATCAAGTTTGTTGGTCAAGGTGAAAAGATGACCGACTTGGATGTCTTCTATCCAGATCGGATGTCATCACGTATTTTGGGCATGGGTGACATGTTGACCTTGATTGAAAAGGCGCAACGTGACTTCGACGAAAAATCAGCCGAAGAACAAATGCAAAAAATGAAGGAAAACACCTTCGATTTCAATGATTTCTTAGAACAATTGTCACAAGTCCAAAACATGGGACCAATGGAAGATATCTTGAAGATGATTCCTGGGATGGCGAACAATCCAGCTTTGAAGAACGTGCAAATGGATCCTAAGGACATGGATCACATTAAGGCAATTGTGTACTCAATGACGCCTGAAGAACGTGAAAACCCAGATATTTTGAATCCTAGCCGTCGTCGTCGTTTGGCTGCTGGGGCTGGTCGTCCAGTTGTGGAAGTTAACAAGATGATCAAGCAATTCAACGAAATGAAAAAAATGATGAACGGCATGATGAATGGTAAGATGTCACCACAAATGCAAGGCATGATGGATATGATGGGTGGTGCCGGTGGCGGCATGCCAGGAATGCCTTCAATGCCAGGCATGGGCGGCGGTGGTCTTGGTAGCAAGATTGGCGGCATGGCTGGTAATTTAGCCATGAAGCAAATGGCGCGGAAACTTAAAAAAGCCAAGAAACGTCGTAAGTAAAATAAGATATTAGCGATTAAGAGCGGGATGTTTATGTCTTAGCTCTTTTTTTGCGGGAACGGGTTTCTTTGCACCCGGCGGGTCGGCTGCAGAGGTTTTCTAAACAAACAATTAAGAATTTTTCTTAGAAAACAGTTGGAGTGGTAATTACGGCCATTTTCCACTAATATTGTAAGGAAGCATACTAAAGAGAGGAGGTGGCAGTCGGTGGAATTTCATATCAAGGGTCAAACATTTCGCCCCGATATCATACTAGGTGACAACACACTATTAGTGATTGCGGTTGGGCTATTTATCATTACGGCTGTCATCAGTTTAAAGCATCGCCATCCGCAGCTCCGGTGGCTCCGCATTGGAGTGTGGGCGATCTTCTACGCGTATTTTGTCATGGTGTTGTCGTTTACCGTCTTTCCGATTGGGATTTTCACCCATAGTGGTCAGACGTTTGCGCAAGTCGGCTATGGGCACGTACCATATTGGGAAGTCCATCCATTCCGGATTTTAAAGTATGTGACAACTAATGAAGTTGCAGCCTATAATATTATCGGTAACTCAGTCATGCTGGTGCCGTTAGTTTCGATGTTTGCGTTGCTCTTCAAACGTTTTGTTAAATTACCCTGGATGTTAGGGCTGGCGTTGTTGGCGTCGCTCCTAGTTGAAAGCACACAATTTGTGCTGACGTATTTCTATATGAATGCGCGCACGTTTGATTTGATGGATATTACCTCAAATACATTGGGCGGTTTTATCCTTGGAGCAGGGTTATATCATGTAATTCGGTGGATTTTTCCCAAAACAGTCCAAAAATTACAAAAATAATGAATTTTTTTCAGTCTGTAAAGTAAAAAGGCTTTACAGGTGATTAGTTGTTTGGTATATTATTAAGCGTAGATAAAACACATCGGAGGAAATTATATTATGGCAGTTAAGATTCGCCTTAAGCGTATGGGTTCTAAGAAGCGCCCATTCTATCGTGTCGTTGTTGCAGATTCACGTTCACCACGTGATGGTCGTTTCATCGAAACTGTGGGTACTTACAACCCACTTGTTGAACCAGCTGAAGTTAAGTTGGAAGAAGAAAGCATCATGAACTGGTTGAACAACGGTGCGCAACCTTCAGATACTGTTAAGAACATCCTTTCTAAAGCAGGTATCATGAAGAAGTACCACGAAGCAAAGTTCACTAAGTAATAACAAATTGCTCCTAAACCTTGGTATAACAGGGTTTAGGAGTTTTTTTGTGTCTGAAAATACGAGGAATGCCGGTGATTATTTGTGTAAAATAATCCGATATATGAAAAAGATTCAACCAATTGAGAAAAACATCTGATTGCATCTCTTTGTAGTTAACGCTAACGTATTTTAAATTCGTCAATACTAATTTTGTAAAGCGTAGATAACTTTACAATGGTTCCAAACGAAGGTTGTGAAATGTCTTGTTCCCATTTTGAAATTGATTGTTGTGAAATATTCAATTCCATACTTAATTCTTCTTGAGTAAAACCGTGTTCATAGCGGAGTCTACGTAAAATTTCTCCCATGATGATTCTCCTTTTGGTTTTTTTTATATGAAGATAATATCACAAGATTATATCGATAAGTTGAATATAACTCATTTACAACTTATTGGTGTAGAAAGTATAATTGAATTAGCGGATACTTAAAATTGTTAATTATTTAGATATTTATACATTGAGGGGAAACGCTATGAACAAAATTATCAAATCAACAGCTATTGTATTTACTAGTCTGACACTTGGTTTATCAGTAGTTCCAGTAATTCAACCTAGTCTTGAAGTCAGCGCTAATGCTGGCAGTACAAAGGCACCAACGAGTATTGAAGGCTACAAAAAGTTAGGATATAAAAATATCAAATGGGGGGCAATTTCAAAAGGATATAATTATAAAAAAGGGGCGGATAAGGGCTATCGTGCAGCACTGATAGCGGCTCTAGTTGATATTCCAAAGGCAATTCCTGGATGGGCAAAAGCCGTAGCATCAATCGCCGCAATAATGATTGCGCATGATTCGAAGGCTAATTATTTGTATGTACATGTGACTGAGCAGAATTTAAATTCCAAAACAAGTTACGGAGCAGCACAAATTCTCGCATATCGTCGGCGAATTACTATTTATAAAGATGCCGCACATAAGCATCAAATAGGTAAAGAATACACTAAAACATTTTGGACATTTGTAAATTATTGAGTGGGGGAAAAATGAATATTAACTACACAAAGGCGTTTAATTACTTTTCAGTATTAACGGGCTTATTAGTGTTAATGTATGCGAAATACCGTAATGGACTTATGTTTATTATTGTCGTTCTTGCGGTAATTATCCAATTAGTTCTGTTGCTTTTGAAGTATAAGTATGAGAAATGACCAGAAATTTATGCTTAATTTTCAGGTGCTATTTGAAAGTTTTTAAAATTGTTAACGTAATTAATAGCACACTTGCTTTGTCATCATATTGGCTTAGTGAGTTTACATTTGTTCGGTATTAGATCAAATAATAATTAACTTATAATCCCAGTCTGAACACGACTTGGGATTTTCTTTTGATTTTACGTAGTTTTTTGTAACTAGTCGGCAAGTGCCGACCTGATTATAAAGTAAGTGCCGACTTACTCAGAAATTTGACGATTCATGAATGTGGCAACTGCCGCTTTACTCGTTATCGCTGACGAATTAAGTTTCAGTACATCAGGGTTGCAGATTGCCTTTTGTGCCACTTCTGTTTTAATTTTCTTCAAACTTTATTGTTAAAATGGACTCATGAAGCAAAATGTTCAACGAACTGTCTTTTTGATAAAATAGGAGAAAAGTAAAATGTTTGAAAAAAATAATAAGTCAATTGTAGCGATGGAAATGGAATACATGGGGATTGCGGTAGGTAATGTTGTCTTTTTTACCACAAAATACGACGGAAAACGAAACCGCGCAACTGGGATTGTAAAAGCAATTAGTGGCAATGTGGTAACGGTTAGCAAGTTGCCGTCACGAATGGAAGTGACAACTGAGTACACCAACTCGGTCACGCCGTGGGGGATGTATGGTTGGCCGGTAGAGAAATACAATGAATGGGCAAAAGGAAATTCATTTCTCACTGACGACGAAGATTGGTATGTAACAGAAGCGGATATGGTGGATATTCCATCGTCGAAGTAATATCGGTTGATCAAATCATGCACACAAAATACACATGCTAGCTGCAAATATTATTGATAGTCGTTACCTTTTTCTTGGCGGAGAGAGGTAACGGCTATTTGTTTGTGTTTTACAGAAAAATAACAAATTACCAAACACGACAAAAAATATCTTGCAAGCGCTTACAAAGAGCGGTATGATAAATACAAGAGGTTAGTAAAACGTTTTACAAAGAGAACGAGGTGCTTTGGGGGAATTGAATATTGTAGTAGTGCTAAGAATGGAAATAAAAAACAACTAAATTTATTGGAGGAACATTAAATTGAAAAAAGGATCAGTAATAAATTCAGATATTTCACGCGTGATTGCGCAGATGGGGCACTTTGATACATTAGCTATTGGGGATGCTGGGATGCCAGTTCCGGTGGGCACGGAAAAGATTGATTTGGCGGTTTCTAAGGGGTTGCCATCATTTATCGCAGTACTTAAAAATGTCTTAACTGAATTGGAAGTGCAAAAAGTTTACTTAGCAAACGAGATAAAAACTGAGAATCCTGAAGTATTAGCGCAGACATTGGCTTTGCTTGATGGCATTGAAGTGGCTTACATCCCCCATGAAGATATGAAACGGAATTTGCAACCGGCGCACGCATTTATTCGGACGGGTGAAATGACGCCGTACGCTAACATTATTTTAGAAAGTGGCGTGACCTTTTAGCAAAATGGCATCCTGAGTTTTAATGGGTTAGCTTAAATTTAGTGAAATAATGGAGGGTAAAAGTAATGCAAATTGAAATGAAAAACATTTCGAAGTCGTTTGGGACGAATCATGTCCTCCAAGGAGTTGATTTTAAACTTGGTGAAGCACGCATCCATGCGTTGATGGGTGAAAATGGTGCGGGTAAGTCGACTTTGATGAATATTCTAACGGGGCTGTTATCGCATGATGGGGGCACGATTGAGGTTGATGGGCAAACGGTTCAGTACAGCAACGCAAAAGATGCTGAAGAACATGGAATTAGCTTTATTCACCAAGAAATGAATAATTATAGTGAAATGACCGTCGTGGAAAACATGTTTATCAACCGTGAAATTAAAGGACGGTTTGGCGTGCTTGATATGCGAGCAATGCGTAAACAAGCGACGCATTATCTGGATATGTTGGGCGCTGACATTGATGTGGATCAACCAATTGGTACCTTAAGCGTTGGTCGGCAACAATTAATTGAAATTGCCAAATCATTGATGGCTGATGCAAAAGTTATCATTATGGATGAACCAACGGCGGCGTTGACAGCAACCGAAATTGAATTATTATTCAAAACGGTTCGTGATTTACGTGATAAAGGGGTCGGATTCATTTATATTTCGCACCGGATGGAAGAAATTATGGCCTTGTGTGATGATATTACAATTATGCGTGATGGGATTTCTGTCTCACACTATGAAATTAAAGATACGACCATTGACCAAATCGTCCGTGACATGGTTGGCCGCGAAATTGGTGATTTTTATCCCGAACGTAAGCCTGATTTTGGCGATGTTTACTTTGAAGCTGACCAATTGACCAGTAGTGCTTTTGAAAATGTCAGTTTTAAAGTTCGGTCTGGTGAAATTATGGCCTTTGCGGGCTTAATGGGAGCTGGGCGTACTGAAATTATGCGCGCAATCTTTGGTATTGATAAGCTCGACAGTGGCACGATAAAAGTTCGCGGGAAGAAAGTTGAAAATCGGACACCGCATGAAGCCATTCAACATGGAATTGGCTTTGTGACCGAGAACCGGAAAGACGAAGGGTTAATTCTTGAAGCGACCCTGCAAGACAATATTGATTTGCCAAGTATTGATGGGTTTGTAAAGCACGGCTTAATTGATCAAAAGGCGGATTTATTGTTTGTGGAGACGTTGATGAAACGCCTGACGGTCAAGGCGACGAGTTCACAAGATTTAGCGTCAAGTCTCTCAGGTGGGAACCAACAAAAAGTTGTGTTAGCCAAATGGGTCGGAGCTGGTTCACAGGTCTTAATTCTTGATGAACCAACGCGTGGTGTCGATGTTGGGGCCAAGCGGGAAATTTATGATTTGATGAATGAATTAACCGACCGAGGTGTTGCCATCATCATGATTTCAAGTGATTTACCAGAAGTAATCGGCATGAGTGACAATATCACGGTGATTTATGAGGGTCACGTGACTGGACAATTGGCCACTAAGGATGCGGATCAAGAAAAAATTATGACACTTGCTACAGGAGGGGAAATAGTATGAATGATGTAACAGCTAAAAAGAAATTTAATATCGGTGAATTCCTAGGTAAATTGGGGCCAGTCCTCGCATTGGTCTTCCTAGTCTTAATTGTGACAGTCATGAATCCCAGTTTTCTAGAATTTAATAATATTTTGAACTTATTACGGCAAGTTTCGATTAACGCGTTAATTGCCTTTGGGATGACGTTTGTGATTTTGACTGCCGGGATTGACCTGTCAGTTGGTTCAATTTTGGCCTTTACGGGGGCGATAACTGCGCAGATGATTGTTGGTGGGATGCCACCGGCCATTGCGTTATTGATTGGTGTTTTACTCGGTGGTGTTTTGGGGGCAATTAATGGCCTTATTATTACCGTTGGTGGTGCGGCGCCATTTATTGCTACATTAGCAACGATGACCATTTTCCGTGGGGCAACTTACGTGTTCACTAATGGTAATCCAATTACTGGCTCAGCCATGACGAACAGTTTTTTCTTTCAAGTAATCGGGCGTGGTTATTTCTTGGGAATTCCTTTCCCAATTGTGATTATGATTGTGGCCTTCGCGCTGTTGTACCTGTTACTACACAAAATGTCATTTGGGCGTAAAACGTATGCTTTGGGTGGTAATGAAAAAGCCGCGTTTGTTTCCGGTATTAAAACGAAAAAAGTGACAATCTTAATTTACACGATTTCAGGAATTATGGCTGCCGTAGCGGGAACGATTTTAACATCCCGTTTAAATTCAGCACAACCAGATGCTGGTATGTCATATGAAATGGATGCAATTGCTGCGGTTGTGTTAGGTGGTACTTCCTTAGCCGGTGGTAAAGGTCGAATTTTTGGAACGTTGATAGGGGCATTGATTATTGGAACTTTGAATAATGGGATGAACTTATTGGGAATTTCAAGTTTCTACCAACAAATTGTCAAAGGGATTGTGATTATTATTGCAGTCTTAATTGATCGTCGTAAATCAAAATAGGGGGCGTTAACATGAAAAATAAACTAGTAAAAATATTTGGTCTGATGACAGTTGGCTTATCGCTCATGGTCCTCTTAGGTGGCTGTGCCATCGTGACCTTGGAAAATCCGTACCAAAAAGCCGATAAGGTTGCTAAAAAAAGTCCTAAAGATATTAAAGTCGGGGTTTCACTCTCGACTTTGAGTAATCCATTCTTTATCGCGATTAAAGACGGTATCCTTAACGTGGCCAAAGAAAACGGTTCAACCGTACAAGTTTTCGATGCCCAAAACGATACTGCTAAACAAAATAACGATGTGGAAGACATGATTCAAAAGAAAGTTGATGTCTTAATTATTAATCCAGTTGATTCATCAGCAATTTCACCCGAAGTTAAAGCGGCCAATGATGCGGGAATTCCAGTAATTACCGTTGACCGGTCGTCTGATGCTGGGAAGGTCTTGGCACTTGTGGCTTCAGACTCACGTGAAGGTGGCCAGATGGCAGCGGACTTTATGATTAAGCAACTTGGTAAGAATGCCAAAATTGCTGAATTACAAGGGACGCCAGGTGCATCAGCGACCCGCGAACGTGGTGCAGGATTTGATGATGCCGTGAAGGGTAAATTGAAGATTGTTGCCAAACAAACAGCTAATTTTGATCGTGCTAAGGGTTTGACTACTTCTGAAAATATCATTCAAGGACACGCTGATATTAAAGGGATGTTCTCACAAAACGATGAGATGGCCTTAGGAGCAGTGCAAGGATTGAAGGGACATGAAGATGTTATGATTGTCGGCTTTGATGGTTCCGAAGATGGTATTAAGGCAGTTAAAAACGGTCAAATGGCGGCAACAGTTGCGCAACAACCTGATAAAATGGGTGAATTAGCAATTCAAGCGGCTTACGATTACTTTGCTGACAAGTCAGTACCAAAAGACATTAAGTCACCATTGGAGCTCGTGGTGAACAAGCAATATAAATAATTAATGCGAGTTCACTTGCAGTAACGTGAACTGTGAAATCCCAAGTCATTTTGAAACTGGCTTGGGATTTTTTTGACTCTAGTTCGTCTGACGTGGAATTTATAAAATGTGATGAGATATATATCCAAATTCCACGTTAGAAAAATTGTAGCCATTTTTTGCATAGGCAGGTTTATTTCGGCCTAAATTAGGTGATAACTGACCATATTTTCAGGGAAACTGGTACAATAGGAACTTGTGTAGAATTACTGAAATGAAAGAGGAAGACGATGAATTTGGGATTGCCAGATGAAAATGAATTAGCACAACGGCGGGCAGCGCAGCATAACGGTACGGCCAAAAAATCAACGCGCAAAGAAAAATTTACGGCCGTCACGCTGATTGTTTTTATCTTACTCGTGCTTTTATATAATTTTTTGAGTAAATAATTAGCTGCCACAGTGAGTATTTGCCCGCATTTACTGGTAAAATATAATTATGAATGAACAAGAAATGAAAAACTTAATAACAACGTTGATTGTACCTTTAGCTAGTAAGCCAGAGGTGATTGAAATCGAAATTAATGAAGGCGACCGTTTTGTTGAATTTACCGCATACGTTGATCGGAGTGACCTTGGGCGTTTAATCGGGGTCGGTGGCGTGACCGTGACGGCAATTCGGAACCTCGTGTACAGTGCGCGTTTTGAAGGCGCAAAGCGGGTCCGTTTATCAATTGAACCACGGCATGCTTAGGCAACGTGGAAAATAAGACTAGTGAGGGATTAACAAGTGGATTTTTTTAAAGTAGGGACAATCGTGAACACGCACGGCATTCGTGGTGAAGTGCGGGTCATTGCGACGACGGACTTCCCAGAAGACCGTTTCCAAAAAGGCAACATGATTTACATCGATAACAAGGAACACACGGCGTTGGAAATCCAAACGGTGCGTTACCACAAGCAATTTGTCTTGCTGTCATTTAAAGACAAGCAAAACATCAATGATATTGAAAAGTACAAGGGTATGGATATTTCGGTATCTGAAGAAGAATTGCAAGACTTGGACGAAGGTGAATACTATTACAAGGATATTATTGGCGCCAACGTGGTGACTGAAGATGGTCAAGCCGTTGGGACAGTTAGTGAAATTTTTGAAACTGGTGCTAACGATGTTTGGGTAGTTAAACGCGCTGGCAAGGAAGATTTGTTGTTGCCAATGATTGACGATGTAATCAAGAGTGTTGACATTGACGCCCAAGAAGTTGTGATTGATTTGCTAGAAGGGTTGGATGATTAATGCGGATTGATGTCTTAAGTATTTTTCCCAATATGTTCAAACCAATGACGGAATCAATCATTGGTAAAGCCGTTGAAAGCGGTAAGCTGGATTTTGGTGTGACGGATTTTCGTGATTACACGGATAACAAGCACAACAACGTCGATGATACGATTTACGGTGGTGGTGCGGGGATGTTGTTGATGCCCCAACCAATTTTTGATGCGATGGATCATATCGAACAAGAAGCTGGCAGTCGTGGACGCGTGATTTTGCTGGATCCTGCTGGTGTGCCTTTTACCCAAAAAGTGGCCGAAGACTTGAGCCAAGAAGAACATTTGACGTTTATTGCTGGCCACTACGAAGGCTACGATGAACGGATTCGTGAATTGGTAACGGATGAAATTTCACTAGGTGACTACGTGTTAACTGGTGGTGAACTCGGTGCGATGGTTATCATTGATGCGACGGTGCGATTGATTCCAGAAGTGTTGGGTAACGAAGAATCTGCGCCTGGCGATTCATTTTCAACGGGATTGTTGGAATACCCCCAATACACACGCCCTGCGGATTTCCGTGGTCGCAAAGTTCCAGAAGTATTGACGAGTGGTAACCACGGTAAAATTGCGGAATGGCGGATGAAAGAATCATTGCGCCGGACGTTAACGCGTCGCCCTGATTTGTTGGAAGACATTGAGTTAACCAAGGAACAAAAGAAATTGCTCGCGGAAGTGAAAGCTGAGTTAGCTGAATAATGAACTAAGTTGAAACACATTGATGCCACCAAATATGGGCGCATTAATGTGTTTTTTGTTGTATTCCGTCTGACGTGGGGTTGAATAAAATTGGCCACTGCGTTAGTTGGTAATGGTTTTCAGATTAGAAAACAGTTGCCAACCACAGGCCGTAGTAGCATGGAAAAATACTGACAATAGAACCGCAGTAATTCGATTATTGAAAAGTACAGAAACGACAATTCCACGCTAGAATGAATAGAACTGAAAAAGCGATCAACATGAGTTGGTCGCTTTTTGAAGGATAAAATTAATTTGCTGGAAAATTGGCCGCGTAAATTGCGCGGACTGCTGCTTCGGCGAGTTCTTGTTTGACACCAATCATTACTGAAATGCGCGAGGCACCTTGGTTGAGCATTTGGACGCCGATGTTGTTGGCGGCTAAGGGGGCAATAATGTGGTCAACGACGCCGACTTTGGCGCGCATGCCTTCGCCGACAACCATGATGATTGCGTAGTCATCGAGCCATTCCAAGACGTCTGGTTTTACGGCGTCCTGGATTTCTTGCATGATATTGGCGGCGGTTTCAGCGGTTAATTGGGTTTTATCAAAGATAATGGTTAAATCATCAATCCCGGAAGGCATGTGTTCGTAGCTGACATCGTATTTGAACAGAATTTGGAGGATCTTAAGCGTGAAGCCGGCTTCCTTGTTCAAGAGATAACGGTGTAAATACAGCGCGGCGAAACGGTTTGAATTGGCAACCCCCGTGATTTCGTGTTCAATGACGAGGTCTTGGTCGGGCACAATTAGTGTTCCGGGAGCCTCCGGGTGGTTGGTGTTCTTCACATTGATGCGCACATTACCTTGAATTGCGGGAATAATCGCTTCGTCGTTAAAGACTTGAAAGCCCGCGTAGGCTAATTCCCGCATTTCTTTGTAACTCATCGTGCTGATTGGTTGGGGATTGGCGACAATATTGGGGTTCGCGGAATAGATGGCGTCCACATCGGTGAAGTTCTCATACAAGTCCGCTTGCAGTCCACGTGCCACGATTGAACCGGTAATATCGGAGCCACCACGTGCAAAGGTTGCAATCTGATTTTGTGAATCATAGCCATAAAATCCTGGGACAACTAGGTATTCATTTTTGAAGGGAAAGCGGGAAATATTTTGGTATGTAAATTCACTGACCGAAGCCGCGGCCGCTGAGCCTGTTACCATGATACCAAGGGCCTTTGGATCAGCATAAATTGCGGGCTTGCCGAGGTGGTTTAAAATCAGGGCAATCAGCATGGCGTTAAGCTTTTCACCGTGGGCTTTAAAGGCGGCTAGTTGATAGGCGGATGTTGAGAATTGCTGGGTAGCTAAAGCAATGACACCATCACTAATGCGGCTGAATTTTTCAGCGGGAAGGTCGAAGTAGGCGGCTATTTCCCAGTAGCGATTGATGATGTTATTTTGGATGTTTGGGTCAGTTGGTGCGTTGGCGTATTGAATCAATAAATCGGTGATTTTGGTGTCATCACTTGTCCGTTTGCCGGGTGCCGAGACGACTAGAACTTGCCGCTCAGGATCTTGGACCATAATCTGGATTACTTGTGCTAAGTGCGGGCCGTCAGCTAAGGAGCTCCCACCAAACTTTACAACTTTCATTTTGCTGCCTCCGGTTAATTTAGTTTGTCTCAAAAAGGAATTGCGGATGGTGCCTGTAATGTTTTCGTCTTGTCTGGCATTTTACCCACAAAGTAAATTGAGGGTCAAGCTAAATTTAAGAGAATGATGTGAAGAAGGTGTGAATAAAAAGCAAACAAATTAGAAGTTATTAATTTACATCTTGACGCGGGGTCCGAATTATCATAAGCTAGTAACAACTTAATAATTCATAGAGGTTGCAACCAACAAGAGTAATTGATCGAAGTCTACTACAAAAGGCATTGATGGTCAGTGAAAGGGGCGGTTGCCGAAAGATTGATAGATGTAGCTATTCAATTTTGGGACGTTGTTTAAGAGATGACGAACTGTCGTAGCGAAAAAGTCGGCTACGGGGCGCTATCGACAATGTGGTTTTTGACTATAGATTTTTTTATGGACAGTAATCAGAGTGTGCGTTAGTGCGAACACTTTGGTTGCTGTTTTTTTGTGGTTACAGCCAAGGGTTTGCACGAAATACATATAAATCGAACCGCCGAATTAAATCTAATAATTTAACGAGGAAAATATTCATGGTAGTAGCAAGTTTACGGCCCAGCCGTATTGAAATTTCACAAGCAGCATTTAATCAAAACATTCGCACGACGATGCAAACTAGTCATGCCAAGCACATGTTTTTGGCAGTCAAGGCAAATGGTTATGGGCACGGGATTCTGGAAATCGCGCACGCAGCAGTAAATGCGGGCGTTTATGGGTTAGCAGTGGCCGTGGCTGATGAAGCGGTCGTCTTACGGCAAAATGGAATCACGATTCCAATTATGGTGCTGGGTTATACGGAACCGCAATATGCCGAAATCTTGGCGCAACACGATATCATCGCCAGTGTAGTTAGTGCTGATTGGTTGACGGATGCACTAGATTTCTTAACTGGGAATCACGCATTGCAAGTGTCGATTTCACTTGATACAGGCATGAATCGGATTGGCATGCGGACGAAAAATGAGTTACACCGCGCAATCGATATGATTAAGGCGCACCCCAATATGTACGAATGGTTAGGCTTGATGACCCACTTTGCGACCGCTGACTCAACTGACGAAGCGTACTTTGAAAAGCAACTGGCACGCTGGCATGATTTAACCGATGATTTGGCTGAGCTACCACCAATGGTACACGTCGCCAATTCTGGGGCAGCGATGTATCATGCTGACGAAGTGCCAACTGATTTTATTCGGGTGGGCACGGTCGCGTATGGCTGGGAACCATCTGGTAAAGAATTGGCTACGGGCGAAGGCTTGGCCCCCATTTTGAGTATCAAGTCAGCTTTGAGCTTTGTTAAGCAATTAGATGGCGATGAAGGGATCAGCTACGGGCGGACTTATGAGACCGATTGCCAGCAATGGATTGGCACGATTCCTTTAGGTTACGGCGATGGCATTGACCGCAATATGCAGGGATTTGAAATCCTAGTTGGTAATGAAAAGGCCAAAATTGTTGGTCAAATAGCGATGGATCAACTGATGGTGCGCCTCCCCCACGAAATGCCAGTGGGGACGGAAGTAACGTTAGTCGGCTCAAACGGGCAGCAGTCAATTGATATTTGGGATGTGACCAAGTATGTCGGTTCGCAACCATGGGAATTTACCAATCGTTTAACGGAACGGTTACCACGCTTCCTAGTTGATTAGAATAGGCAGATAAAAGCGGGAGAATGGTTATGAGTGAAGCACAATTACAAACAAATGCGGCTGGGCACTTAAGTATTGGCGGTTATGATGCCGTGACATTAGCGACAGAATTTCAAACGCCCTTGGTAGTCTATGACGTAGCTAAAATTCGTCAACAGATTCGGGATTTTAAACAGGTATTTAATGAAGAAAATATAAATTACGCCGTTAGTTATGCTTCCAAAGCGTTTGCGACAATTGCGATGTATCAAGTGGTCGCCCAAGAAGGTGCGCACATCGATGTGGTGTCGGGTGGCGAACTCTATACGGCGATGCAAGCGGATTTCCCGATGGCTGATGTGAGTTTTCACGGTAACAACAAAGCGTATGCAGAATTAGAAATGGCCGTCGATGCCCAAGTTGGTGCGATTATCGTGGATAATTTTGATGAGTTGGCGATGCTGACGACGATTTTGGCAGCTAAAGATACGCGCGTCAATGTGATGCTCCGGTTAACGCCAGGAATTTCCGCGCATACCCATGAATATGATCAAACAGGCCAAACCGATAGCAAATTTGGCTTTGACATTGAATCGGGGCAAGCGCGCCAAGCGTTGGATTTTGTCTTAGCAAATGACCGGTTCCAGATGCGCGGTATCCACGCCCACATCGGTTCGCAAATTTTTGAAGTCACAGGCTTTGTGGCCGCGGCAGAAAAATTAGTCGCCACCATCGTCGAATGGCGGGATGCGATTGGTTATGAACCAGAAGTAATCAACGTGGGTGGTGGTTTTGGTATTCGCTATACGACTGATGATGATCCGATTCCAGCTAGTGATTTTGTTAAAGCTATCATTCAGGCAGTGAAGCAAGCAACCGCGACCAATCATTTAGCGATGCCCGCCATTTGGATTGAACCTGGGCGCTCAATTGTCGGTGAAGCTGGATATAGCCTCTATACCGTTGGGACGCGCAAGGTTGTGCCGGATTTATTGCCATACATCAATGTGGACGGGGGGATGGGCGACAATATTCGGCCAGCGCTTTATCAAGCCAAATACGAAGCCATCCTCGCAAATAATCCGCAGGCGCCAACGACGCGTAAAGTACGGATTTCGGGGAAGTATTGTGAGTCAGGCGATATTTTAGTTTATGAACAAGATATGCCGGCGGTGCAAACTGGCGATATTATCGCGTTATTAGCGACGGGTGCTTATGGCTATTCGATGGCGTCAAATTATAACCGGAATCCGCGGCCGGCGGTGGTCTTCATTGAAAACGGGGCGGCCAAGGTGGTTGTCGAGCGCGAAACATATGCGGATTTAGTCCGCCTCGATAGGAGTTACTTATAACTTTAGGTGCACTGCTGCTTCCAGTTAGGTGTATAAAGTGTAGGATACTTGTACCAAACTAACGAAACGTTTAAGGAATCTGCTTTTCGGCGTGGTGAATACCGCGATGGGAAGTGAGAATCACTTCGCTCAGTGGAAATGAGAGGGGTTAGCGCTTTAGCAGGGAACGCTGTCACTTCGCGTCGACTTGCTAAGACTACATCAGCACGAAAAACAGAATTCATGCCACACGGTGAATATTGCCGACATAAAAGCAACAATAAGGGGAAAACATGACACAATTAAATTCACAAGAAATTATCAATTTTATTAGTAATGCTAAAAAGCGAACACCGGTCAAAGTTTACTTGAAAGGGAATTTAGGGGTGTTGGAAATTCCCGAGAGTATTCAAGGGTTTATTGAAAATCATACGGGGACGATTTTTGGTGATTGGGCGGATGTGCAACCGTTCTTGGCGGCCAATAAATTAAAAATTGCGGATTACGTGGTGGAAAATGATACGCGTAATTCGGCGGTGCCGCTCCTGGATTTGAAGGGGATTAATGCGCGGATTGAACCCGGCGCGACGATTCGTGAGCAAGTTGTGATTGGCGATAATGCGGTGATTATGATGGGGGCGCTGATTAATATTGGCGCTGAAATCGGTGAAAGTACGATGATTGATATGGGAGCAGTGCTTGGTGGCCGCGCGATTGTCGGCAAGCACGCGCATGTCGGGGCGAATGCCGTTTTAGCGGGTGTTATTGAGCCGGCTTCGGCTACTCCAGTCATTGTTGAAGATGATGTTTTGATTGGTGCCAATGCGGTGGTGCTTGAAGGTGTGCGCATTGGTCAAGGCGCGATTGTTGCGGCTGGGGCAATTGTGACTGAAGATGTGGCGCCGTACACGGTTGTCGGGGGAGTGCCTGCTCGTAAATTGAAAGATGTTGATGCAAAAACAATTTCGAAGACAGGGCTCCTGGAAGCATTAAGAAAGTTGTGATGAGATGGTATTAACGGAAGCAGAATTAATTAATATTCGGCGTGAACTGCACCAAATTCCAGAATTAGCGCTAGCAGAATTTACGACAATTGCCAAAATTCGGGCAATTGTTGGGGGATTTGACCAGACGTATTTGGAAACGACGATGGTGCCTGAATTACCCACGGCATGGTTGGTGAAAGTTAATGGTAGTAACCCAGTGCGGACGATTGGCTACCGGACGGATATTGATGGCTTGCCAATTGAAGAAGCGACGGGCTTGCCGTTTAGTTCGGTGCACCCCGGGCGGATGCATGCGTGTGGGCACGATATTCATATGAGTGTGGCGCTGGGGTTGTTGAGTTATTTCGCTGAGAATCAGCCGACTGATAACTTGATTTTTATTTTCCAACCGGCAGAAGAAAGCATTTCGGGCGGGAAGCTTCTATATGATAGCGGCATTTTACAAGGTGATTGGCAGCTTGATGAAATTTATGGGCTCCATGATAATCCGAGTTTGCCAGTGGGGACGATTGGTTGTCGGCCGGGCACGCTGTTTGCGGGGACGACGGAAATTAATTTGCAGCTCACTGGTAAAGGTGGGCACGCGGCGTTTCCACATCTGGCAAATGATATGGTGGTCGCGTTAAGCAGCTGGGTGACGCAGTTGCAAACGATTGTGTCACGCAATGTCGATCCGATTGTTGGTGGCGTTGTGACGATTGGGCAAATGCATGCTGGCACGACGAGTAACGTGATTGCTGGTCAAGCGACGGCGGATGGGACGATTCGGGCGTTGGAGCAAACAACGATTGAAGCCATTCAAGAGCGCGTGCGCCAGGTTACTGACGGGATTGCGTTGAGTTTTGACTGTGAAGCCGAGCTGATTTTGAAGCAAGATGGCTATTTGCCAGTTGAAAATGATCCCGAATTAACAACTAATTTGATTGATTATATGGCGAAGACGGACACGGTGAACTACGTTGAAGTGGCACCAGCAATGACGGGCGAAGATTTCGGTTATCTTTTAGCGAAAATTCCGGGGGCGATGTTTTGGTTAGGGGTGGATAGTCCTTATTCATTACACTCCGAACATTTGGCGCCCAATGAAGCAGCAATTCAAATGGGTATTGATGCAATTTGTGGTTTCCTCATTGACCGGATGCAACAGGCGCAGTGAACGAATTAATTTGAAGAAAAATGCAATGGAGGTAAATATGAAAATTTCAGATGCAAAAATCATGACGGCGATTGTGACGCCATTTGATGTGCACGGTGAACTTGATTTAAATGCGCTCGCAAACTTGACTGAGCATTTATTAGCGCATGGTAGTGAAGGGTTTGTGATTGGTGGGACGACGGGTGAAGCGCCAACGTTGAGCCATGATGAAAAATTGCGGTTATACCGCGCCTTTGCGGAAATTATTGATGGGCGTGTGCCAGTGATTGCGGGGATTGGCTCATATAATACGGCGGAAACGATTGCGTTTGGGCAAGAAGTAGCCGCGATTGCCGGGATCGATATGGGATTAGTGGTTGTGCCGTATTATAATAAACCCAATCAACGGGGGATGGTGGCGCACTTTACGGCTATCGCTGATGCAGTTGCGTTACCAATTATGATGTACAACATTCCTGGCCGGACTGGGGTGACGATGGCAAATGAAACCGTCGTGACTTTGGCCAAACACCCGAATATTCACGCGGTGAAACAATGTACGTCAATTGATGACCTCGGCTACTTAGTTGAGCACACGCCAACTGGGTTTGCCGTGTATACTGGGGAAGATGCCCAAGCATTAGCGGCCAAAACGATTGGCGCGACCGGCTTAGTGTCGGTGGCCAGCCACATTTATGGTGATGAAATTGCGGCAATGTACACGGCCGTTGATGCGGGGGATTTTGCGCATGCGGCGGAACTGCAACGTTTTTTGACACCTCGGATGAATGCGTTGTTTATGTATCCATCACCATCACCGGTCAAAGCCCTGCTGAATGAACAGGGGCTTGAAACGGGGAGTCCGCGGTTACCAATTTTGCCGTTGGATGCCGAAGAGTTTGTGATGTTAAAAAGTGTGCTTGCAGGAGGTGCCAAATGATTTCAGTAATTGTCGCGGGTTTTCGCGGTAAAATGGGGCGCCAAGTCGTCGAATTAATAAATACATCACCAGGATTAAAATTAGTCGGCGGTTATGATCCCAAAGCTGTTGCTAGTGATTTGTACCAAACGGTTTATACTGATTTGGCTAATATTCCCGCCAATGCGGCCGATGTCTGGGTTGATTTTAGTACGCCAACGACGGTCTTTGAAAATGTGGTTGGCGCGTTGAATAAGGACATGCGGCCAGTCATTGGGACGACGGGTTTGACGGCAAATGAAATTGAACAGTTAAGTGCGCTCGCTAGCGAACACCAAATTGGCGGGTTGCTTGTACCTAATTTTAGTTTGTCAGCCGTGGTGATGATTATGCTCGCAAAACAAGCGGTCAAATTCTTCCCGGATGTGGAAATTATTGAATTGCATAATGCAAAAAAGGTCGATGCGCCATCTGGGACAGCTAAATATACCGCCACTCAACTAGAAAATGAGTCACCAGCAACGAGTGAGGTTCCAATTCATTCAGTGCGGTTACCCGGGTATGTTGCTCATCAAGAAGTGCTTTTTGGTGGCACGGGCGAGGCGCTAACGATTCGCCAAGACTCATTTGATCGTACATCCTTCATGCCGGGTGTGCAGCTCGGTATTCAAAAAGTCATGACCTCAAATGAATTTGTCATTGGCTTAGAAAATTTAATTTAAGATAAAGGGGAATCCGCAATGCCACAATTAAAAACAAATTTAATCAACCAGATCAATCAATATTTGCCCCAAATGAAGCCATCGGCGATTCGGGCGTTTGATGAAGAAGTATCGAGTATTCCTGACATTTTAAAATTGACGTTAGGTGAACCAGATTTTAACGTGCCGGCTGAAATCAAAGCTGCCGGGATTCAATCAATCGAAAATGATGACTCGCACTATGCTGCTTCACGCGGAACTGTCGACTTGCGGCAAGCAATTGCGGATTTCTTAGCACGAAAATATCAAGTTAGTTATAATCCAGCGACCGAAGTTGTTGTGACAATCGGGGCGACCGAGGCCATCTATGATGTGATTGGGACGGTGATTAATCCTGGCGATGAAGTCTTGATTCCGACCCCAACTTTTCCATTGTATGAAGCGGTGGTCGCTGTGAACGGTGGTGTACCAGTGTTCATCAATACGCAACCGGATGATTTCATTTTGACACCCGCTCGTTTAGCCGCTACTTTAGCAGAGCATCCAACGGCCAAAATGCTGGTCTTGAATTTCCCTTCAAATCCCACTGGTGTGACGTATAGTGAAACAGAATTAGCGGATTTGGCCGCTGTGATTAAGCAACACGACCTGTTCGTCTTATCAGATGAAATTTACAGTGAGCTCGCTTATGATGCGGCGCACACGTCGATTGCTAAACTGTTGCCTGAACAAACAATTTTAATTAACGGGGCGTCAAAAGCGTATGCCATGACGGGGTACCGGATTGGTTTCTTGACGGGTCCGGCGGAATTAGTCACAGAAATTGCCAAACTACACCAGTTTGTGGTGACGACGCCAATTAACAGTTCAATGGCGGCTGCTGCTAAAGCGTTTGCGGATGGGGATGACGATATTGCGGAAATGAAGCAAGCATATCAAAACCGCCGGGACTACTTAATGAAAGAACTGAGTACGCTAGGTTTTGGGGTTGCCAAGCCTGAAGGAGCCTTCTACTTGTTCGTTAAAATTCCCGCGCAATTTGGTTCGGATGACGAAGCGTTTGCGCGCCAACTTGCGCATGAAGGAAAACTTGCTTTGGTGCCGGGGCATGTGTTTGGTGCCGGTGGTGAAGGGTATGTGCGGTTATCATACGCGGCTAGTTTGGAGCATTTGCAGTTAGCGGTGGCACGTTTGACGGCTTTTATTAAAGGTTGATTGAGTGATTTGGTGGTTGGTTCCACTTCGTGCCTGGAAATTGCTTGGCGCACTGCGCTGGAAGCACATGTTCAAGCCAAAGGGCGGTCTTGAACAACTCGGACAAGCTGGGACTCTAGGGGATAAATCCCCAAGACTCCTCATCTCATCCTCAGCGGAAATATGTGCTGCACACATATTCCCCCAGTCGCGGTGTAAAGGCTGCGCCCGCCAAGCAATTTCCAGCCACTTCGTTGGTTTTCAATAAATCACTGACTAGCTTTAATATGGTAGTTACACATTATTTGGCGGAAAATTCCGCTTTCTTGGAGTAATGGTGTAGTCGAGTATGCAGCCTGTAGCACTGATCAAATTAGAATAACATTGCCAATTCTTGCGAATAAATATGATAGTACATTAAAAGAAAAAGGGGTAGCTGATGGTAGGATATAATGTAGCGATTTTAGGGGCCACGGGAGCGGTTGGTACGCGGATGATTGAGCAGCTTGCGCAATCTTCAATTGAGGTGGCGAGTTTGAAATTGTTGGCTTCAAAGCGGTCAGCTGGGCAAACCCGTGAATTTAAGGGGCGCACGCTGATTATCGAAGAAGCGACGCCGGATAGTTTTTCGGGCGTGGATTTGGTATTTTCTTCAGCGGGTGGGTCTGTATCAGAAGCTTTGCTGCCAGAAGCGGTCAAACGTGGGGCGGTCTGTGTGGATAATACGAGTGCCTTTCGGATGGATCCGGCTGTGCCGTTGGTGGTGCCTGAGGTGAATGCGGATGATTTGAATTGGCATCACGGGATCATCGCTAATCCGAACTGTTCGACGATTCAGATGGTGGTGGCGTTAGCGCCGATTAAAGCGCAGTTTGGTTTGGAACGAGTGATTGTTTCTACGTATCAAGCGGCTTCAGGTGCTGGGCAAAGTGCTTGGAATGAATTGAACACTGAAGCACAGGCACATTTGAATGGTGAAACGATGGATGCGCACATTTTGCCGGCGAAGGGTGACAAGCGGCATTTTCCCTTAGCGTTTAATTTATTGCCGCAAATTGATGTCTTTGAAGCGGATGGTTATACGCATGAAGAATGGAAAATGATTCACGAGACGAAGAAAATTTTGTTGGGTGATATGAATGCGAAGGCGCTCAAAGTTACGGCGACATGTGTCCGCGTGCCCGTTGGGATTGGACATGGAGAAACTGTGTATTTTGAAACGAGTGACGAAGCGGTTACGGCTGCGCAAATTCAGCATGCCTTAGCCAATGGTGCGGGCGTCGTGTTAGAAGATGATCCAGCCACCCAAACATACCCAACGCCATTGACGGCAGCTGGCAAGCGTGAGACGTTTGTTGGCCGTGTGCGTCCCGACCTTGAAGTTGATGGGGCGTTCCACATGTGGGTCGTTGCTGATAACTTGCTCAAGGGTGCCGCTTGGAATGCCATTCAAATTGGTGAAACCTTAGTGGCACGTGATTTAGTGCGAGTGTCAGCGTAATTAATGACGTAAATGAGTGAAGCTTGTCCAATTTGGGCGAGCTTTTTTTGTTCTATTTCGTTTGACGTAGAATTTATAAAATGTGATAGATGTAGGATGTCACTGCGTGCCAGAAAATCACATTGTGCACCGAGATGGAAGCACATGCCCAAGCCACGTGCTTATGCCTGAGATACGGCAACGCAAAACATTCCAGCGGTTTGTTTTCAACAAACAACTGAATCTAATCAAAACCCGATTAGATTAGCCTTCCAGGCTGAATGTCTGTCTTGGGCAATTCGGGATAGCTGGCAGTCTAATGGCTAAAGCCAAAAGACTGCTCATCTACCCTCAGCGACAAACTCGACACGTGGTGTCAAGTTCGTCCCATCACGTTGTAAAGCCTGCCGGCCACAAGGTGATTTTCAGTCACTCCGCTAGATAAGCGTGGAATTATTGATTACCGCTAAACTTGTAGTGACAAGGATTACGGCATATTACTAGTCAGACTGCCTGCTCAAACTAACGAAGAGGATGGAAACGGGCTTGTCTTCGATCATGACGGTGTCCAGACTGGTTCCAGCCTCGTAGTGGGAATCAATTTGAGACACATATCCAAATTCCACGCTAGATTTTGCATGTTATCGCAAATATTTGTAACTCGTCGTATTTTGCTACGGGTTTGCTGGGGTGTGGATTATTATCAATATATTGATTGATAGCAATTATACAGGTGCCTTGGTGCTAGTGAATTTATGGAAAATGAGGAAGAAATAATGATGATGAATGTGTTGATTGGTGTAGTGGTGATGGGATTTGTTTTGGCGCGGCAATTGCGGGTGCGCGAGGTCGAAAATAAGTGGGTGGCGCAATTTATCATGGGGGGTATTGGGTTTGTTGGTTTTCTCGAATTTTTGCAACACCAAAGTATGCAACAACCAATGGCGAGTTTGACATTAGTGTTAGTTGTGTTGGGCAGTTTAGTGCTTGCGGTTGCGACGGCGTTTGTGCGGGTACCAAGCTATGAAGTGACGGTCGTTGATGGCAAAGTATTTCGCAAAGGGACGGTCAAATCAGTGATTTTGTGGTTGTTGACGATTGTCTTGCACGTGGGTTACGACCAATTGGTTACGCTATTGCATGTACCAGGGATGGCAGCGGTCGGGACGTCAACGTTATTGATTTATTTAGCGGTGTCATTTGGGATGCAAAAATTCTTGATTTTAAAGCGCGTTAAGGGCGAAAGTTGGGGCGCAACGGTAATTGATGCCTGATGTGATTACGCGCGAAATCCATGGATTTATTACACTATGGCAGCTGTTAGGTTATGATTCAGGGAGTCGCCACGTTGAAGTCGTTGACCGGGTCGATGCCCAGACGTTAAAGGCGCTGAAGCAATATGCCATTAACATGCTTGACTAGGCTTTCTCAACGTTGAGTATTACAATAGAAATAAATGCGCCTAAAATGTTGGCAAATCAGTCAGTATTTGTGGTGGTGTCAAGAATTATTCCTTGTCAGGGTACGGCAGGCATGGTAAGATATTCTTTGGCTACAAGCCCATATTAACGATGTTGCGCTGCTAGGTACTGCCATCAATGTCGAAACAGGAGATTTAATCATGAAGCAAAACCAATTACTTGAATTGATCACTAAGGATCAAATCCGCGAAGACGTTCCAGCATTCCGTGCCGGTGACTCTGTCCGCGTTCACGCCCGTATCGTTGAAGGTACTCGCGAACGTGTGCAACTCTTCGAAGGTGTTGTTATTAAGCGCAAGGGTACTGGTATCCAAGCTACTTACACTGTTCGTAAGATTTCTAACGGTGTTGGTGTTGAACGTACTTTCCCATTGCACTCACCACGTGTTGACAAGATCGAAGTGACTCGTCACGGTCGTGTTCGTCGTGCTAAGTTGTACTACCTCCGTGCATTGCACGGTAAGGCTGCCCGTATCAAGGAAGCCCGTCGTTAAGATAACTTATAAGAAAACCTCATCAATTACGATGAGGTTTTTTTGTTGCTCTATTTCGTCTGACGTGGGATTGAATAAACTTGGCCACTGCGTGCCGGTAAATTACTTGGCGCACCACGTCGGAAGCGCATGTTCAAGCCAAAGTGCGGTCTTGAACAACTCGGATAAGCTGGGATTCTAAGGAATAAATTCCTAAGAATCCTCATCTTATCCTCAGCGGAAATATGTGCTGCACACATATTCCCCCAGTCGCGGTGTAAAGGCTACGCCCGCCAAGTAATTTACCGGTACTTCGTTAGTTAGGAATATTGCTCAAACGAGCGAAAAATAGTTACCAAATGCAGGTCGCAGCAGGAAAAATGGCATATAGAATCTCAGTAATTCGATGCTTGAAAAGTACAGAAACGATAATCCCACGCTAGAATAAATAGAACAAAAAATGATATATTATTGAGGAATAATAATGTAGCTATGCTAATACGTATACTATGTTTAATTAGGAGAAGTAAACATAATGGAAGTTCAAATTGTTATTTCAGAAGGATTTGAAAGTCAACTGGTTAATGAGGGACAGACTCTAAATAAGGTTGTATCACCAACTTTAGTCTTAGGCGCCCGAGTTATCCCTACGGCGTTGTCATTTTCATTGAGTGTTTTTGTAGCTAACTTTGAGGATATTACTTCTTTTGAATTGGGATTAAAGGTTATCAATCTGAAAACGGACGACGTGGTTTTTGAATTACCAAATACTGATGTCCAACTCGATCCGAAGATGAATAGCGTTAATATGAATGCTGATTTGCGAAATGTTTTTATCGCAAATGCAGGTGCATTTAAAGCAGTTGCTACGATTGATGGAATGGAGTACAGCCAAAAGTTTTTCGTTGTGGAAACGGATGTCTCAAAGTAGGAGGTTTATCACATGTCATTTCAAAAGAATATTAGTTTGACTGGTACAGCTGCCCTTACTACGACACTTGTTTTTGGCACGCAAATGATTACGTTGCCGAGTGCAGATGCTAGTACCTCAGTAAAGACACCGACACATGAGATGAAAATTAATGAGGGTGTCTCGAATAATTTCACCCCTGATAGGTCCTTACTTGCAAAGTTAGATGATCAATTTGGTCAAAATCAATATCACTATGAATATGATTCTGACGTCCAGAAAATGGTATTTACAATTAACACCAGTAGGTCATCATTTGACACCGATTTTGACAAATTGAACGAGGTGGATAGTTGGATGGTTGAACATAACTTGAATCATTTATATCTGCTTGAACTTGATGAGGATGTATAATGTATGACTTTTTTAAATTCTACACTTTTGCCAGTAACGAGTATAAAGATGGAAATATAAAAGATGAACTAAGCCGGAGAATAATGATTTCTCGTGCATATTATGGGATTTATTACACCGTGCGTCGTGTAACTGGGGGACTAATTGGGCAAGTAAACCCTGATTATTCTGGCGGGAATTCGCATACGGGTATGTGGCAAGCCCTAGAATCTAGTAAGTATAGGTAATGGCAAACACCTGAAATAGAACAAGTTGGCACTTTGGGTTTGAAACTTATGCGTAAGCGAATTAAGGCTGATTATAAGGACGGCGAAGTTACTGATGTAGATGTACGTTTTGTCATAAAAAATTCAGAAAAGATAATTGAGTTGTTAGATATTGACGCAACAAATTTTTCTGTGGGTGATAGATAATGTATTGAATGAGGTTCTCTAATTGTGCGAACCTAACGTATTTTGCAGAAGTGCTGGCTTTATCAGACAAGAGAACACGCTAATGCTTTTTAATAAGTATTAGCGTTTTTTGTTGCATAATCCGCAACTGTAACCACAAGCACATTGATTGGATATGTCTGAAAATGTCCAATTTGGTAAAAAATATCAAGCATTTTTGGAGTCTGTTATAATTAAGGTAGCTTGATTTTGATGATGTAATTTAGCAAACGTTATTTTGAACGTGAAAAGGGGATACGAATTATGGCGGAATTAAAATTTGAAATTACAGAACACATTGCGACCTTATCGACGAATGCCAAAGGATGGACGACGGAATTGAATTTGATTTCGTGGAATGACCGTGATCCTAAATTGGATATTCGTTCGTGGGATCCTGAACATGGCAAGATGGGGAAAGGTATTACGTTGACTCCCGATGAAGCCAAGGAACTGCTCAGCGGTTTGCAAAAATTGATGATTGATTAGCATGCGAACTTGGGCTGCTGAAAGAAGGAGGACCTGATGGGAATAATTGCGGCGATAATAATTGGCGTGGCGAGTTTCTTTAACTATACTGCTTATGTGAATGGGGATGACTCGTTACAATTTGTCATTCAAGGGGTCGTTTTAGCGATTCTTGGGGTGATTGTGTTGGTGAGTTATCAAGGCGTGCGATTGAAAAAATACGCGTGGGAATGGTATAGCAATTTTACGTTGGGGTACGGGATCGTTATCTTGGCGTTCCTGGGTAGTTTGACGACGGGCGTTGTGCTGGTTTTGAACTATGCGGGGATTATTAATAGTTTGTAAAGAATTGTACAAGTTTATGAGGGAGCAGCTGATGATTGAAAAATTAACTAAAACTGACTATGCAGAGCTTTTTGCATTAATCAAATATGCGTTTCATAAAGTACCAACCGGTGGGGAGACGGCGTTTAATTTTTTTGCTGAACACTCACTTAATTATAGTTTTAAAAGTGACGGCAAAATTTCAAGTGATGTGATTGTGACGCCATTTGATGTCGATTTCTGGGGTACGACATACAAGGCAACTGGGATTGGGTATGTGGCGAGTTATCCGGAGACACGCGGGAATGGTGGTATTCGTGAACTGATGGCGCGAATTTTGGATGATGAATATGCAGATGGGGTGGTCATTTCGTATCTGGCACCATTTTCATATGGGTTCTATCGTCGGTTTGGCTATGAACAAATTTTTAATCATATGCAGCTGACTTGGGCGGCGTCCGATTTCCCCCATGGTGCCAAAACGGCAGGTGACATCAAACGGTTGTCATTTGATGAGGCGCAACCACTGATGGCCGCAGTCTATCGTGACAATCCGGAAATGCACCGCGGTGCGCTTAAACGGGCATCTTGGTGGTGGCAATATTGGTATGGCAAGAAGTTAGCTGGGCTGAACTTTGCGATTTATTTTGATGATGCGGGGCAACCACAGGGTTACGTGATTTATAACTTTGATGGAATGAATTTTAATATCAAAGAATGGGTGAACACTACGATGGCCGCGCAAAATGCGACGACGCGGTTCATTCAAAGTCACGCGGGGGCATTCGATACGTTCACGTACGTCTCGCCACAAAGCGATGCGACAAAGATTCGGGTCTTGCAGCAAATGCCTGAGCCTAATCGTGCCAAGGCGGAACTCGTACCAGATATGCAGGCGCGGATTGTGAATTTGGTAGAATTTTTGAACCAGTATCCGGTGCGTAATTATGTATCGCGTAGTTTTGTGATGGCCGTGCATGATGACAATGCCACTTGGAATGACGGTGCGTTTGCAGTTGCCGAAAACTGGCAAACGCAAAAACTAGCGACACCACCTGCCGAAGCCGAAGTTGATTTCAGCACTGATATTCAAGCGCTGACACAGTGGCTGATGGGGTATCGGACATTTGCCGAGTTAGTGTTTGCTGGCCGAATTACGGTCGCGGAGGATTTGGATGTCGCAGAATTTGACCGGCTGGTGCAAATTGAGAAGCCGATATTGGCGGATTATTTCTAGTAAATGAAAACCGACCTGACACGAGGGATTGTGTTGGGTCGGTTTTGTTTATAGGAAGAAAACGCATTTTGTGTATTGCAATTAGGTGTTCCCCGGATAAGGCTGAATGTAAATAGCTGAATTGCTGCAAACTGGATAGTGAAGTTGCGGATTAAATAGGGTAGAATGGGGTGCAATACTTATTTTACGAATTGTTGATTTTTGGTATATACAAGTATTGAATTTAAGCGAAAAGTGGGGTTGATATGGCGACATTTTATTCAATGCGCGAATTATTTGATAAGATGCAGACCAACATGGGTGATCAGCATTGGTGGCCCCAAGAGCGATGGATGGAAACGATTGTTGGGAGCATTCTGATTCAAAATGCGAGTTCTGTGACCGTTGATCCGGTAATCCAACATGTCGGTGAAGTGACGGCTTTTGATCCCGAGGCGCTGCAGGCGTTAAGCCAGGAAGAGCTGGAAAATCTGATTAAAGCTGCTGGTTTGTATCGCTCCAAAGCTAAATATTTGCGGAATGCGCTCGATTTTTTTGCGGAATATGATTTTGATGTGGCTAATTTTGCGACGATAGAAACGCCGACGTTACGCAAATTGGTCAATGCAATTCCGGGAATTGGCAACGAAACGGCTGATGTGTGGCTGGTCTATATTTTTGGACGACCACAATTTATCGCTGACTCTTACTCGCGCCGGTTGTTCACGTATCTAGGCATCAGCGATTCGAAACTTAACTATGGTAAACTGAAAAAGTACATTGAAACGCAAACGGATTTCGCGGAATTCGACATTAATAATGCGCGCGAGTGGCATGCGCTGATTGATGAATTTGGTAAGCTGTACTTACGAAGTCCGGAAACCTTTCAGCAAAGCTGGTTAGCCCGCAGTGAGTTATCGCCCGAATTATTGGCACGGTATCAGCAAAAATAGTTTTGCACGGAGCGTTGGAACTTTGGTACAATTGTAGACATTGAATATAGAAAATATACTTATCGCAAGATGGGTAACAACAGATGTGAGGGTTAGACTCCATGAACGTTTTATTGGAGGCGACTCGGACATCTGTTTTTAATTTTGATGAGAGAAACGGGTGATTTGCCTGAGTGCAGGGAACCCGATGAAGGAGCTAAATATGAAATTGAATCCATGGGTAAAAATTATTATTGGAGTGTTGTTTGAAGTTGTCTGGGTCAGTGGTTTCAACCACGCGGGTAACTGGTGGCAATGGGCATTGACAATTGTGGCGTTGGGAACGAGTTATTATTTCTTTTTCCGCGCAGGGCAAGAATTGCCAGTCGGAACTTCGTATGCGGTGTTCGTTGGTTTAGGGACATTGGCCGCAGTGATTGTTGATTCCGTCGTGTTCAAAACGCCAATCAGTTTGATTCAAATCGCATTGATTATTTTATTGTTAATCGGTGTGGTTGGTTTAATGTTGGGTGCTGAAGTTGAACCAGAAAAAACGGCAGCCAAGCAAAAAATTAATGCGGAGGTAAACTAATATGTCATGGATATTTTTAATTATCGCCGGTTTATTTGAAATTTTTGGGGTCGTCGCCCTGAATCAATTTAAAATTCGAGCCAACGTCTGGACGGTCTTGGGCTTGATGGTGACGTTTGGTGGCAGCTTGTCATTCTTATACCTCGCGATGCGTGGGATTGAGATGGGGACGGCCTATGCCGTTTGGACTGGGATTGGTGCGGCCGGTGGTGCGATTGTCGGTATCATTTGGTATGGTGAATCAAGAAGTTACACGCGGATTTTGTTCGTGACGCTGATCATTATTGCCGTGGTTGGTTTGAAGATTGTGAGTTAGTTATGCTTTATTCCGTCTGATGTGGGATTGCATAGACTTGGCCACTTCGTGCCAGCAAATTGCTTGGCGCACCACGCTGGAAGCAACCTCACAAGCCAAAATGCGGTCTTGTGAGGTTCGGATAAGCTGGGGGACTCTAAGGAATAAATTCCTAAGAGTCCTCATCTTATCCTCAGCGGAAATATGTGTTTCACGCATATTTCCCCAGTTGCGGTGTAAAGGCTACGCCCGCCAAGCAATTTGCCGGCACTTCGTTAGTTAGGAATAATGGTCAAACTAGTAAAAAATAGGTGCGGTAGCATGGAAAAAATACGGACAATAGAACCACTGTGATTTGATGATTGAAAAGTGCAGAAACGACAATCCCATGCTTGAATAAATGGAACTGTTAATTATGGAAAGGCCATTGCGAAAGCGGTAGCCTTTTTTGTGGAATCACGCATCTCCAAAACAAATTTACTGAAATCACCGACAAAATATGTGATAAAAATCAAGCTAGTTTGTTTTTGAGAGAACCAATTTGTTTAAGGAGTATAAGCGTATTATGGTATAATGTAATTACTAAATAGGAAAGTTGGTAATTACAATGGAAACTGTAACTCGTAAACTGCAAAGAACCGGTAACGCAACCACGATTGCGATTCCGAAGCAATGGTTAGATGCTAACGGTCTAGATGCACACTCAGAAATTGAATTTACGGAACTTGCGGATGGTAGTTTAAACATCAAGCCATACGTTGTGCGCGAGAAACGGCGTGCTGACTTAAAGGCACGAATTCACGGAGACCATGACCTGATGGAAGCGTTGAAAAATGTATGAGATATTTGACTGAACAAGATTACATTGATATCAATGAGTTCGTTGTCAGTGAAGTTGGTGGTACAACATTTGGGGTCCAATCACAAGAAAGTTTGGAAGTCGTAGTTGAAATTGCTAAGATTGAATATTTTGGAAACGAGATGTATCCAACTATTTATTCAAAAGCAGCCATTATTTTGCAAAAAATAACCAAGAAGCATGTCTTTCAGGATGGCAACAAACGCACATCTTACGAAAGTGCAAAAATTTTTCTTGAAGACAACGGATATTTTCAAGACACCAGCTTGACCGTACCTGAAATTAAGGAATTCGTATTGCAGGTAACTAATTCAAAAGATTCAGAAGAAGTAACTGTAATTATAGCTGAGTGGTTTAAACGGCATTTTCACCGATTGTAAAAATGAACCGCTGAAAAACGCATGGATTTTTTTCACGTGAGAGGTGATTTCTTTCTGACTCACTAATCAAGCTTGGCACAAAAGTGTAACCGGAGGCGGTAATAATAAATGATTTATTTAGTGGTTTTAATTGCGATACTGGCTGTGCTAATTGGCGCGGTTGTATATAGCATTAAGCGTAAAGACGCGCGGACTTTGTCGTTGGTTGTCGGCTTTGTTGTTGGGAATTTTACGCGGAATATCTTCCATGCCAATGTGTGGGATAACAATATTGCTCAAATAGCGGTGTTCGTGGTCGTTTTCTGGGCGGTGAGCGTCTTGGTCGAGAAGTTTTTGCCAGCAACGTGGCGTAAAGGGCCGAAACGCGACCGTTAATCTGTTAAAATGTATAACACAAAAAGCCTGGTGAGGACAAATGTTGTCTGCGCCGGGCTTTTTGATATGGAGTTGTATCGTGAAGCAGAAGAACGCGACAATAAGCAGATTGCGGACTTCAGTGAGGGTAGGGCATATCCTCACTTTTTTGCGTGGAAATCGTCTTTCGTTGGTTGCAAAGACAAACCATAGGAAGTGTTGACAGTTAGTAAGTAATCCAGTAATCTTATTTATGGTAAACGCTTACATGCGCTTGCTAGCGATGTTGTTAGTTACTTGTCGAGGACGATTACGGGGATGTCTTTGATATAACTTTGGGAAAATAGAGGGAACGGATATGCCATTCATTATACTAACGGTGGGGATTGTTTTTTTACTGCTGCTAATTGTTAAGTTCAAGTTAAATACTTTTGTTTCGTTAATTATTACCGCTACCTTGGTGGCTTTAGGGCTGGGGATGAACCCAGCTGACATTGCGCATTCGATTGAAACTGGGATTGGTGGCACACTTGGTGAGCTCGCGATTGTCTTTGGGATGGGCGCAATGTTAGGCCGGTTGGTTGCCGATGCTGGTGGGGCGTTTCGGATTGCAGAAACGCTGATTCAAAAATTCGGGCGCAAACGCCTGCAACTCGCCGTCATGGTGGCGTCATTTATCATCGGGATTGCGTTGTTCTTTGAAGTGGGGATGGTCTTATTGATCCCAATCGTCTTCGCAATTGCGATGGAGGCGAGTGTACCTTTGCTGTACTTGGGGATTCCAATGGCGACTGCCTTGTCAGTTACGCACGGATTCTTACCACCACACCCAGCGCCAACTGCAATTGCGGTGGCGTTAGGGGCGAACCCCGGGAAAGTTTTGATCTTCGGGTTAATCACAGCGGTGGTCGCTGCAATCATTGCGGGACCATTATTTACTAAGGTCATTATGAAAGTCATTCCTGATGCGTTCACAATCAAGAAAGAATTGACGGCGTTTGGTGAACAAAAAACCTTCAAGCTTGAAGATACACCATCATTTGGGATTGCGACGTTGACGTCATTATTCCCAGTTATTCTGATGGCGATTACGACAGGGTGGCAGATTTTCCGCTTCGATGGCCGAGTGCCCAAGAGTCCACAAGGGATTGACGCCGTCATCGAAATGATTGGTAACCCTGTGATGGCGATTTTGATTTCATTAGTCGTTGCGCTGTTTACGATGGGTTACTTACGCAAGCGTTCATTCAAGGAAATCGCTAATTCAATTGATACTTCAACCCGTTCGATTGCTGGTTTATTACTGGTTATCGGGGGTGGGGCCGCCTTCAAGCAAGTCTTAATCGACGGTGGCGTTGGTAAGGCCGTGGCCGAAGTTTTCCAAGGCGTGGACGTTTCACCAATTATCCTTGCTTGGGTGATTACGGTGATTCTGCGGATTGCACTTGGTTCAGCGACGGTGGCGGCTTTAACCGCCGCTGGTTTGGTGATGCCACTGATGCAAGGTGCTGGTATCGATCCAACCTTCATGGTGCTTTCAATTGGGGCGGGTTCATTGGCCTTCAGTCACGTGAACGATGCCGGGTTCTGGATGTTCAAGGAATACTTTGACTTAAACATTAAGCAAACTTTCCAGACATGGACATTGCTGGAAACGATTATCGCGGTCGTCGGCTTAGGGATGTCACTGTTCTTGAATATGTTGTTTGGGTAAACAGGAGTGCTTGGACTTGAGGTGTTCAGACGGGTTCAGGTGGTGTGGCAGTAAAGTATTATTAAATTGATAAATTAACGGAGAGTTCACCAGCGATGGTGGGCTTTTTTGTTGTGTATGTGTAAAACTACGAAAAGTTATATAAAGTTATATAAACAAATAAAAGTTATATAAAGTTATATACGACTTCGAAAGGATGAAATGAAAAAAGTCTCGGGTGCATTTCTCCTGAGGCTTGCTTAAGGTGAATTTTAGCAAAAATATGTAATAAGAACTACATCGAGGCGCGTGCCTATGGATGTAGTTCTTAGTGGGGAATGATTCAAATGATGCTATGCGTAATCTATGCAGCGTGTGTCTATAATCAAGCCTTCGATTATAGTTTTTCACTTATTTTCCAGAGCTGCTAGTACTACCGTCATACCCATATAGTTCGCGCACTTGTTCCTCGAGTTTTGCGAGGCGGTCAGTGAGTTCTGTCAAGTCCATTGAATTTGGTAATGCGCGTAATGCAGCGTTAATTTCTTCGAGATTATCATAGATTTGGGTCAAGTCCGTTGAACTTAAAAGCTTGCTTAAAGCTTCCTCAATAGTGACGAAACGGTCGTTGATGGCCGCCAGATCAATTGCGCCATCAGCATTGGTGTTTTCATTATTAGTATTTCCGTTTTCACTATTGTTGCCGTTAGTATTTTCAGTTCCAGAAGTATTTTGTAATGCCGTTAATGCTGCCTGTAAGCTTTGAACTGTTAGCTGCAACTCGGCAAATTCTTGCGGCGTGATTCCCTTGTTGGGCGCCTGATAGTCGGCTTTGAGTTGAGCCAAGGCGGCTTCTAAGGCCGCCACCTGCGCTTGCGTTGCCTGTAATGCGGTTAAATCGGCTTTCGCTGGTGTTGCAGCTTTTGGCACAATCTTAATTTGGGCATTCTTCTTAGCCAAATTTGTGTAGTGCACAACTTGGACTTCAACGTTATTACCCGCTTTAGTAGCAGGTAAGGCATGGTGCCAGTGGCCATAACGAGTAGCGTTAATTTTGTAATGGCGCTTATGACCATTTTTATCAATGTAGCGAACATGTACGGCTTGCTTAGGAGTTGCCGTACCATGGGCAATTCTTTGGCCGCCTTCGGTTACGGTTTTACTTGTAACGCTTAAAGCAACTTTACTAGTGCGCACCATCTTAGTCTTTTGACCCGGTTTGAAGCCTTTCTTCATGGCGATCAACTTAATTGTGCCACCCTTAGTGATTTGATCAGTTCCACGATCAATAATCGTGAATGTCCCACTAGCATTAGCCTTGGTTTGCCCAATTTTGGTGACATGCTTGCCAACCACTTGGTACGCAACAACTGTCGAGCCTGCCGTTGCGTTCCCTTTAATTTTATTGCTTAAGTGGAAAATTTTGTTGACGCGATAAATCATCGCTTGTCGAGTGGTTGCTGCGTCAACTTGAACGTCTTCAGTTGAAAAACCGGCACCCATTAGTGCGGCAGATAGGAGTCCCGCTGCCAAGTATGTTTTTCCACGCTTGTTAAACTTCATTTCCATATTTTTCACCTCATTTTCATTTATCACACTACATTCAATACATAAATTCTAGCAAAAAAGTATGAATAAAATTATGAGGAAGCTTGCCGTGTCAATCGTAGTATCTTCACATTTAGGATTAGGGTGGACAGCTGTCTTATTAGACGTTAATTGGTATTGTGAATTATTTCTCGATGCAGTATTATCTATTTTAAAGATTAAGGGGCCCGATTTAATCGTTAGCTTATTTTGGGAATTAGGGAGAATATATTATGGATGAACGGAAACGATTTAGGCTGTATAAAGGTAAACACTGGGTGATTGCTGAATTTACAGTTATGGCGAGTGCTGATGACAACCGACAACTTGGTAAGGATTGGTATTAACTCAAATGAAAAAGCTCATTCGCATAATTTTAATAGTGGCGATAACTATTTTAGGTTTATTAGTTATCACAACTCCCTTTGTATTTCACCAATATGGTGCACCGATGGAACGTAACCTGGATAAGCAACTGAAGCGAGCTATCAAAGAAGATGATAATTTCATGTTTTTAGATGGTGATCATGGTAGGCAAACGATTATTGAAGACTATAAACATGGCGAGCATATCGAAAAAATTTCTGATATGCAAGGGGGCAATTCAGAAGGGCTTTATGTGTATTTTGCACAGCTTGGAAAACAAAAGATTGAATTGAATGTGTACACAAAAGATTCAGGCGTTAATTATTTTTTCCCGAAATTTAAATTGGATAGTGTCCGGGTGTTTGATGAAGATGGAAGTTCCGGTCATTGAGTTTGGGCGAGCTAATGTAGAATATGCGATGAAGATTTTGTACGTATAGTTAAGAAAGGAGTTAGTGGTATGCCAGTGCGGGCCTCAGATAAGCCCTGCGCAGGTATATCGGTGAAGATGATGGAAAAAAGATTGATTTATCCCGTTGTAATTGGCGAATTTCATGACGATGGTGACTATTTTGTCGCATCGTCACCTAATATTCCTGGAATGGTTACGCAAGGTGATACATTGGCGGATGCGGCGTATTGGAGTGAAGATGCAATTGCAACGATGATTGATGAAATGCCGGAATATCCGGCGTCCGCTGATCCAAGTGGTTGGCAGCTGGCAGCCAATGAGCGCATTGTCTATGTGTCGGTTGATATGCCCAAATGGTTGCAGGCTAACTCCAAAACCATTAAGAAGACAATTACCGTCCCAAAGTATTTGAGCGACTTAGCTAAAGAACGCGGGATTAATGTGTCGAAGGTCGCTACCGAAGCGTTGGCGAAGATTGTATTGGATTAGTTTTTTCACACTGGCTACGTTATGGCTCAGTCCAAATTGACAAAGCTTGCGGGTGACTGCCATTTTGGTCCCCTGAAAATAAATACAAAAAAGGCCGCAAGAATATTTGCGGTCTGTTTTCGTGCCCCGATTATTTTGCCAGCGCCCCAGCCAGCGGGCTACTCCACCCAGATTTCACGGCATTTACAAGCAATACCCTACCCACTACATGTAGATAATGTGTCACCTCAAAACAACCCAAACACAACATGTTGTGTCGAGAAACTTACTTTTTGATAGTAATTTAATTCTAGGTATGCTATATTAATTTATGTTGAAAATAAGAAATAGCTAATTAGGAGAATTAGAAATTATGAAGAAGTCTATGAAGTACTCACTTATCGGTGTTGGGGTGGCAGTTGTGATTGCGTTGATTGGGGTTAACATGCACAAGCCTAGCAAAGCTGCCGAAGGGCAATCGACAGCGCAGTCTGTTGCCATGGTGACAAATGGGGGTGGCGTGGATGACCGGTCATTTAACCAATCGACTTGGGAAGGGATAACGCGGTTTGGAAAGGCGAATGGCTTGAAGAAGGGGATGGTTAACGGCAAGCCGGGCTACGATTACTTCAATTCAGATGATCAAAGCCAATTCCTAGCCAATTTCTTGTTGGCAGCGAAGTCAAACTACAAGATTGTCTTCGGGGCGGGCTTCCAATTAGCGGATTCAATCAAGCAAGCCGCGGCGCAATACCCAAAGACGAAGTTCGTCATCATTGATTCAGTGGTGAAGGGCAAAAACATCGCGTCCGTTAACTTCCGGTCAAATGAAGCTTCATACTTAGCTGGGGTGGCGGCGGCCAAGACCACGAAAACTAACACGATTGGTTTTGTTGGGGGGATGCACTCAGAATTGATTGACATGTTCCAAGCCGGCTACATGGCGGGTGCCAAGTCAGTGAACCCCAAGATTAGCATCAAAATCGCCTATGCCAACACTTTTACGGACGCATCAAAGGGATCCGCAATTGCTGCGGCAATGACGGCTGACCACGCGGACGTCATCTACTCAGCTGCTGGCCAAGTCGGTTCAGGGGTCGCTGCCGAATTACGCTCACAAAACCAAAAAGTGCCTGCAGCCGACAAAAAGTACTTCATCGGGGTCGATATTGATCAACACGCCGATGGTGACTACACGGATTCAAAGGGCGTGAAGTCAAACTTCACCTTAACATCAGTTCTCACCCAAGTCGGTAACGCCGCAAACACCATTGCGACGGCGGCTAATGACGGCTACTTCCCAGCTGGCAAGGACACTATCCTGGGCTTGAAGGAAAACGGAGTTGACATCGTGAAGACGGAACTTTCACCCGCAATCGTCAAGGCGACTGACAAGGCCAAGGCTGAAATCATTGCTGGTAAGATAACGGTATCTGCGACGTTGAAGTAAAACGTGAATTAACGCCAAACGAAATGCAACGCAGAAAACGAAATAAGCAGAGAAATATTATTTAAGCATTATATTGAGGAGTGATTTTATCCATAAAGGGATAGAGCCACTTCTTTTTTTATTGCGTTATTTTCCAACAAACAATGTGTAACATAATTAGGGGGCGCTTGGGACAAAATACGAAAATAGTTAGTAGCGGCCAATGAACACACTTCAGATTAGACTTGTCTAATAGAAGTTCACTATTTTAATTTATACACGGATAAAACCTTGCATGTTAATTCACAAAACCATAGAATAATAAAGTCGGTTGCAAGCAAACCTTGCAGCGGAAGGGTGCCAAAAGACGAAGAATGTGAATGGATGATCATCAGTAAATGAACAAGGTTTTAATTATGTGTTCATTAGCTGAGTGATTATGCATTATATTGTGAATGTGTTAATTCATTGCGTGCTTTTTCACATGCGCGAGTACACGTGGGGTTCAGGGGATTGTTCAGAAATCGTGCTATTAAGACGCGCGATTATCCGGAAATGTGAACAAAACGTGAACTTTATCCATAATGAGGTCATGATTTCTTCGGCTTTTTGTAACACTTTCGCTATGGTATGTGTGCGGTGGGCTATGTATAATAAATCTTGTTATAGAAAGTCAAGTGAAAGGCTTAAATGAGTTAATTATTTTAACCATTTAAGTTGTTGGCGAGATTGTTGTACCTATATGTACAAAGTGATGGTTGGTTAACTAAATCAACTTGCTGGATGAATTATTAAGAGACATTACTATTGGAATCACTGGGGAATATAAATGGAGGATTCAGAAAATGTATAAAAATTATATTAAACGATATTTAGATATTATTATGGCGCTTATCATCTTGATTTGTGCTTCACCAATCATGTTGATTACAGCATTAGCAATTAAATTCGAATCAAAGGGACCGGCAATTTTCAAACAAGAGCGTGTCGGAATTCACTCGGTTCAGTTTACATTAAAGAAGTTTCGTTCAATGCGAATTGATACGCCGGAAGTTGCTTCAAATGATTTGGATGCACATGATTACCATACTAAAATTGGTACATTTATCCGAAAGGTGTCAATCGACGAATTACCACAGCTTTTCAACGTCCTTACTGGTGAAATGAGCATGATTGGCCCACGTCCATTAATTCGCAGTGAACGAGAAGTTTTATTGATGCGTCATGCAGGTGGTGCTGATCGTGTACGCCCTGGTTTGACGGGATTGGCCCAAGTTAACGGTCGCGACACACTAGACGATGAAGCAAAGGCAAATTTTGATAGTATATACGCATCAGATGTGACTTTCATGAAGGATGCTAAAATCGTCGTTCGGACAATGTTCTACGTACTTGGTTCAAAGGGAATCGTGGAAGACAAGATTTCTAAGGTAACCAATGCGGAACGGCGGAAGGAACACAAGCTTGAAAGGGCTGAAGTTAAAGCCGAAAAAGTGGAACGAAAAGCTGATGTAGTGGCTATTAAAAGCGTTAAGCCGGTGTTTGAGAGCAAATAACATAGATAATTAAATTGAGGCAATGGCGAATGATGTAGTCATTGCCTTGTATTACATAAAGAGTATTTAATGATACATAGGAGTGTGGGGAAAAAGATGGGTGAAACGAAGAAAGTATTAATTGTCAGTTCAACTGCTTCAATGATTAAACAGTTTAATATGCGGAACATTGAAATTCTGCAGGAATTAGGGAATGAAGTCCATGTGGCGGCTAATTTTGTGGAACCCGGAACAATTACAAAACGAATGGCAGAACACTTGCAGGAGCAGTTGCAAGAGATGGGTGTGACTTGGTATCAAGTTGATTTTGGTCGTGGAGCAGGTTCGCTCAAAAGTAACATGAAGGCATATAAGCAAATTCACAAAATTATTAAACAAGGATATAGTTTTGTACATACGCAAGCATCACTGGCGAGTATGTTGACACGCCTAGCTACACATGTAACAAAAACACCACTGATTTATATGGCGCATGGATTCCAGTTTTATAAAGGGTCATCGACAGTTAGTTGGTTAGTTTATTACAATATCGAGAAATTCCTTTCACGATGGACTGATTTATTAATTACAATCAATCATGAAGATACGAAACTTGCTAAGAAAAAATTTCATGCAGGTGAGGTGATTGAAGTGCCAGGTGTAGGAATTAACTACAATAAATTTGCGACACCAGTTGGTGAAGATGTTATCATTAAAACGCGCAGTGAGTTAGGTGTACCACAAGATGCAAAATTACTGATTTCAGTGGGTGAACTGAGTGCACGTAAGAACCATCGAATCGTGATTGAAGCACTGGCTAAATTGAACAATCCCAATTTATATTACGTAATTGCGGGAATTGGTCCGTTGAAAGATGAACTTAATGAGTTGATCGCACAAAATCACTTAGGAGATAACGTTAAGTTGCTTGGGTATCGCAGTGACTTACCTGAATTGTATCAAGCATCGAATGCTGCTATTTTCCCTTCTAAATTTGAAGGCTTAATGGTTGCAGGCATGGAAGCCATGGCTGCAGGAGTGCCATTACTATATGCGGACGTTCGTGGGATTAGGGACTATTCAGAAGATGGACGTACTGGTTTTTCCTTTAACTATGATGACGTGGGTTCAGTGGCGAAAGCAATGAAGCAGTTGGCTAATGTTGAAAATCGTGATGCATTAGGAATTAGTGCGCAGCAACATGCTCGGCAGTTTGAAATGGCTGAGATTGATGGGCAGATGAAAGCTATATATAACCAAATATAATTGGAGAAATTAAAATGAAAAAAGTATTTCATTTTTTAAATACTGGTAATTATTCAGGTGCAGAAAATGTTGTAACTAATATCGCTTTACTGGTGGATGGGTATGATCACTACTATGTTTCCCCTGATGGCGATATTAATGCAATTCTTAATGAATTAGGAATTAATCATATATCTATCGAAAGCCTTTCGATAGATTCGATGAAACAAATAATCGTAAAACACAAACCTGACATTGTTCATGCACATGACTTCAGAGCAAGCATATTTGCGGCGAAAAATGCGAAGCTGATAAAAGAAAATAATGGGAAAATTATTTCTCATTTACATAATAATGATCCGAGAATGGCAAAGGTAGGCTCATTACCATTAATATATAGATTGGCTATGCCAAAGTTTGATAATATTCTGGTTGTCTCAAAAGCAGTTATTAATGAATATGTATTTGAACATTCATTGGGAAAAAAAGCGATTATTTTGAATAACATTGTAAATCAAAAAATGATTGAAAAAAAATCCGTTGAGCTTGTTGCACCTAGTTCAGACTTGATTATGGTAGCTAGACTAGTTGAACAAAAAAATCCAATTAGATTTGTTAAGTTGGTAGGTGAGTTAGCAAATGTTGTTCCGAATATTAAAGTCATTATGGTTGGTGATGGTGATATGCGGGAGAAAATTGTGAACACTATTGAAAAATTGGGATTAACAGATAATATATCAATGGTGGGGTATGTTTCAAATCCGTACCCGTATGTAAAGGCAGCAAAAATTAGTATTCTTACGTCCAGCTGGGAAGGATTTGGTTTGAGCGCATTAGAGGCTTTAATACTTGGAAAACCTGTTGTTGCAACGCGAGTGGGTGGACTTGCAGGTTTTATTAATGAAGTTAATGGGTTACTTTCCGATGATGATGAAGAAATTGTGGAAGAAATCATAAAATTATTTTCTGATAATGACTATTATAAAGCAAAATCTAATGCTGCCTTAGCTAGTAGTACCCGAATTAATAACATCGAAGGTTTTATATCCACGATTAAAAAAGTGTACGAGGGAATATGATGAAGATTACAATATTGACCACTACGTATAATCGGGCGAAGTTACTTGATAAATTATATGGTAGTCTGCAAAAACAGACTAATAAAAATTTTGAGTGGCTGATTATCGATGATGGTAGTTCTGATAATACGGGAGAAATTGTGCGATCCTTTCAAAAAAAAGGTGATTCATTTGAAATAATTTATTACGTAAAGAAAAATGGTGGGAAACATACAGCTCTGAATTTTTCACATGGACATATCACTGGGGATGTGGTGATTATCATGGATAGCGATGATATTCTTTTACCCAATGCGATTGAACGAATTTCTGATGAATGGGAAAGGCTTGAAAGCGTAAATTCCTACGGAACAATTACGTTTGAGCAACAAGATGAAAATAATAATTACTTAGGAAGATTTCCCCAAAAAAAGTTTGATGGCTCAGAATTAGATTACAGATTTCGAAATGGGGTTACTGGAGATTTTGTCGAGACCATTCGAGCTGATATTTTTAAAAAATTTATTTTTCCAGAATATGTGGGTGAAAAATTTTTCCCAGAAGGTTGGCTTTGGACACAAGTATTTTTGAGTTATCGGACGGTGGACTTTGATGAGGTACTTGCGGTAGGTGGTTATCAAGAAGATGGATTAACTAATGACGGTCGAAAGATGCGAATAAAATCGCCACATGCAATGATGGATTATTATGATGTAATGATGAATTTAAAGTTGCCATTTAAATTACGCATTAAAAGTGGGATTGCATTCAATACTTACGCTCATTTTTTGAAACGAAATGAAATTGTTAAGACAAAACATCGCATTATGCGAGCAATAACTTATGTCCCAGGTGTGCTTATAGCGTGGCATTGGACAAAATATAAGTCGGAACGATAGGAGTTAATAACATGATAGTATACGCACCCCTGTTTATCGTGGCTGCACTTGCAATGCTTTTTTCTGGAATGATTGGAAATAGAAAAATTACTGAGATGCTCGGTTTTGTCATAATTCTGGGATTAGTAATTGTATCGGGTACTCGGTATCATCTGGGTGGATATGATTATCAGAATTATGTTTATATGTTTAAACAGGCCCCCAGCTTAGCTCAGTTTAACTTAATTGATTATATTAAGTTAAATGGATTAATTGGAAATGATATTGGATGGACTTTGTTAAACTCGCTAATAAAGAGTCTAGGAATGGGATTTTATGGGCTCACGATGTTCGTTGCACTATTTTTTTGGCTTTCAATGTTTTTTGGCTTAAAAAAATTTTTTGCTAATATTAATGTATTAATTGTTATAGTTTTTTATAAATACTTTTTAGATATGTCATTTGTTTATATGAGGCAATCAATTGCAGTTGCACTATTTATCATTGCTCTCCCCGCGTTAAGGGATAGAAAAATAATACGCTATATGATTCTGGTAATATTGGCTGCAAGCGTGCATTTTTCAGCGATAATTTTAATTCCGTTATATTGGATTGGGAACATTAAACTTTCTAAGAAAAAAGTAATTAGCTACTCTATTATTTTTACATTTAGCTTCGTTGCCTCATTGATGCATATTGATGTTATGAGCATTTTTTCTTCATTTGCAAACCTTATTGGTGGTACCGGTGGTACAAAAATATCTGAAGCTGCTGCGGGTAATTTATATGGTGGTAATGCGACAAATATTCTACATTTACTAGAGTTCTGGGTACTAAATTTATTTTTGTTACTGAAATATGAAACTATTGATTTAGGCGATAAATCGAACGCGTTGATTATACGGCTGTTTCTAATTTTGCTACCCATATATTCATTATTTGCCGGATCGCCAATTATGGTCAGAGATGGATTTTATTTTCTTTTCACATACGCAATATTATTGGATTTACTTACAAAGAATGTAACTATCAAAAATAGGTTGGTTACGTATATGGTAATCGCTACAATTTCATTTTATGGTATGTATAGATTTGCTACGAATTTTGATAATGGTGCCAGTTATCACTACGATAGCTTTTTAATGCATAAAGAAAATCTAAAAACAAACGTTAATGTTGAATAAGTGCGGATAGTTGAAGGGGAGAAGAAAATGTCCATATTAGTTTCTATTGTTGTGCCTGTATACAATGTTGAAGTTGTATTAAGTAGATGTATGGAATCGATTTTGAATCAAACATATTCTAATTTACAAATCATATTAGTCAATGATGGATCAACCGATAATTCGGGGAACGTTTGTGATGAATACGCAAAAAAAGATTCACGAGTAACGGTAATACACCAAAAAAATCAAGGATTATCGGCTGCTAGAAATAACGCGCTTCCAAGTGTTAAGGGAAAGTATTTAATGTTTGTTGATTCAGATGACTTTATTGACACTAATTTAATTAGTGAATTGGTAGAAGCCATGAATCACTCGGAAGCAGAGATGGGAATATTCGACTATAAAACTGTTGACGGTAACGATATGAGCATTATAAGTTCCACAAATTTTGAAGTGAGTAGAAATAATTACGGGGATGTGGCGTGGAATAAATTTTACTTAACAGAATTTTATTTAGAAAATAAGTTTTTATATCCAGTGGGAAAGTTATTTGAGGATACTGCTATTACACATGTTATTTATGCAGTCGCCAAGAAAAAGATAAAAATATCTGGCTCTTATTACTATTATGTGCGTAATCGAAGTGGAGCTATAACTTCTTCGGTATTGACAAAAGATCTTGCTTTAAAGAAATTTGAAGCACTAGATATTTTAGCAGATAACATTAATAAGTATAAAAAGCAGATAAGTTCAGAAAATTTTGAAATACTTTCAGTTATTCAAGAAAAATCATGGTTCTTTGCGATTATTGATTTTTTTCGTGCTAGTGATTTTAGTTTTTCAAGAGATGAATTTAGCCTATGTAAAACAAAAATTATGAACTTGCATTTGGAAAACAAACGTTCAAAAATCCCCCTAAAAGAATCAATTGCGTTGAATTTGATGATTGGCGCAGTAGTAATAAAATCGAATGGTTTAATGAAATTTATTAATAAGCTTGTTGAAATGTAAGAAGTTGAATCTTATACTTTTTTTAAATAGAATATGAATATTATGGATCAGGGTGGGTAATGAATAAAATAAAAAAATTTAATAATATAGTACGTAGTGGTTTGCTACCATTGTATTTACGAAAAAGAATGTCTATTAGCCAGGATGTTAGCCTAAATAAGGCGTATTACTGGCTAAATAAGCACTATGGAAAACAGGTAAAAAAGTATATTTGTGCGGCTAAGGGCAAGGACTCAGAAGGGCAAAAAAAAGATGGCCGAAATATTGTATGGCTTTATTGGGCACAGGGATTTGAGCAAGCCCCGGAGTTTGTTAAGTCGACGATTCAGTCGACAATTGATCATCTACAAGGGTATGATGTGCGAATAGTTTCTGAAGAAAATTTATTTTCCTACGTTGAATTTCCTGATTACATTTTAAAAAAGTGGAAGGAAGGAATAATTTCACAAACACATTTTTCTGATTTAGTCCGACTACAATTGCTAATTGAACATGGTGGGCTTTGGTTAGATTCCACTGTACTAACTACTGTAACTGCAATTCCTGATTATATGTCTGAGGCTAATCTTTTCTTTTATTCTAATTTGACTCGTCTATCGATAACGGGTTCAAATTGGTTAATATTTTCTAAATTCTCAAAAAATATAACGCTTACAGTAACTAGGGATATTTTGTTTGAATATTGGCAAAATAGAAATGCATTATCTGATTATTTTTTAATGCATCATGTTTTGACTCTTGTAGTTAATGAATATCCTGAAGATATCAAAATGATGCCAATTGTTAGCAATCAACAACCTCATGTGTTGGTCTCAGAATTATTTAAGGAATTCAATCAAAACGTGTATTTTGAATATTGTGAATTGAGTGCTTTTCATAAATTGAATTATAAAATGATGATACCTACTGATGTTAAGGGAACGTATTATGAGCACTTAATCGTGGATAGAAAGTTTTAGAGAGATAATACTATTATGCCGTCATTGAAAAAAAATTTCACATATAATTTGGTGTATCAAATATTAATTGTGTTAGTGCCAGTTTTAACCACACCGTATGTATCTCGTGTATTGGGAGCAGAATCATTAGGTGTGTATGGATTTACAGCATCAGTTGCTGGATATTTTTTAGTTTTTGCTAACCTTGGATTTGCAAATTATGGTAATCGAAGCATCGCTAAAGTTCGGAATGACAAATATCAGTTAAGAGAAACGTTTTGGAGTATATATATGCTTCAAATATTAGTTGGATTAGTAATTGTATGTATATATTTGGTTGTGACGTTAGGAATCATGCGTCAAAATAATATTATTTTTTTAGTGCAAGGGATAATAATTTTAAGCGCTTTGTTTGATACAACTTGGTTGTTTATGGGTTTAGAAAAATTTGGTATTGTTATTTTTAGAAACACGTTAATAAAAATACTAACGTTGGCTGCAATTTTTATGTTTGTCAAGGGACCAGATGATTTACTTAAATATGCATTGATTGTTCCGGCGGGACAACTGATAGGATTTATTATTGTTCTTCCAATGGCCGTGAAAGAAGTAGGAAAACTTAAGTTTAACCTAAAAAAAAGCTTTCAGCACTTTAAGCCCGTATTGGTATTATTCGTACCAATGATTGCAATTAGTCTCTTTACATCGATGGATACCATTTTAGTTGGAATTTTTTCGTCGGCCAAACAAGTGGCTTTTTACCAATTAACATCGACAATTCTTTCGATGCCCAAAAGTGTAATTGGCGCCTTAGGGGCGGTTATGTTACCTAGACTGGCGCATACTTTTGCAAATGGAAACGACAATTCAAGCACAAATATTAGTGTGTATATGGATAATTCTATAATATTTATATCGTTTTATTCTTTTGCCGCTATGTTCGGGTTAATTGGAGTAGCTCCTATTCTTGCAAATGTATTTTTAGGAAATGGCTACGGTGAAGTGGGATATTTACTAACAATAATTGCAACGGTAATTCCTATTTATGCGTGGGGAAACCTGATTCGCACGCAGCTGTTGATTCCTAAGTCAAATGATAAGCCATATGTCATCTCAATTGTATTAGGTGCAATTACAAATGTTACATTAAATTTAATTTTGATTCGTTTCCTTGGTGCCTTGGGTGGTGTAATTGCAACGGTTCTCACAGAGTATGTATTAGCAACGTACGTAATGGTCTATTGTGCAAAAGACATACATTACTCGAGGTATGGAATGATGAGTGGCGTTTTTATTAGCATTGGAATCATAATGGCAATTGTTACGCGGTTAATAGGAATTAAAATGGGGTACGGGGTCGTTACGTTAATGGTTCAGGTGATTGTAGGAATGTTTATTTATTTAAGCTTTACACTGGTTTACCTTAAAAAATCCAAAAACAAATTATTTTCAGAATTGTCCTTGAAAGTTCTTGGGTATAAAATCATTTAGTAGTTCAAGTAAGTTAAAAAGCCTAAAGATTTGGAAGTCTTTGGCGTACATATATTAAAAAAATAAAATGATGGAGAGATTAAAATGATAAAAAAGAGCTTTAATCAGGTAGGTAAGTTACTGAGCATCATACCTAATATTTTGCCCATTAGAAAAAATAAAATTGTTTTTGATAATTTTTCTGGACGTGGTTTTGGTGATTCACCAAAGTATATTGCACAAAAGCTATTGTTAGAAAGAAATTTAGATTTAGTTTGGTTGATGAATGATATAAATTCTAAGCCTAATATTAAAGGTATTAGATTTATCAAACGAAAATCAATTAGGGCTGTATACGAGTTGGCTACCGCTAATGTTTGGGTAGACAACGTACGCAAATCATTAGTTACAAGAAAAAAGCGAAAGCAATTATATATTCAAACATGGCATGCATTTATGGGATTGAAGTATTTAGAAGCAGATTCCGAAAATACATTATCTCTTGGATATGTGAAATCTGCACAAAAAGATGCAATGAGGACAGATATAATGTTATCTGGTGTGCATTTTAGAACGGAATTGTATAAACGTGCATTTTGGTTCAACGGGGAAGTGTTAGAAACAGGAACACCACGTTTAGATTTGTTTTTTGAAAATCATTCGGAAATTAACGATAATGTAAATACATTTTTTAAGATAAATGAAAAGGCAAAAGTTGTTCTTTATGCTCCAACATTCCGTAAAAATTGGACTGTGGAAATGTATAGTCTTGATTTTGAACGTGTTCTGCAGAATGTACAACAAAGATTTAACGGCAGTTGGGAGCTACTCATTCGATTACATCCAAACGTTAATTTTAGTGATGTTGGTTTCAATAACGAAAAAATTCATCAAGCAAGTGGATATGCCGATTCACAAGAGCTGGTGTATCGAGCGGATATAATAATTTCCGACTATTCATCGATTATGTTTGATGGGATGATTGCTAAGAAAAAAGTTATTTTATATGTTCCAGATTTAGATGAATATCAGAATGGTGATCGTAAGTTATATTTCAAAATTGATGAGTTACCATTTGTAGTGGCAAAATCAGAAAATGAACTAAATGATGTTATTCTGGGGTTTGATGATTCCGAATACGAGTCAAAGATAGCTAAATTCACAGATGAAATTGGCGTTGTAGAAGATGGACATGCTTCTGAGCGAGTGGCAAAAATAATTTTAGAACATATCGAGGGGAAAGATAAAAAATGAAAAAATCAAAAATTGGGTTTACCGCTGGTACATTTGATATGTTCCATATTGGGCATTTGAACCTATTAAAGGCAGCTAAAGAAAGAACCGAATATTTAATTGTTGGCGTTAATGCGGCAGACTTGGTATTTTCATATAAGAAAAAATATCCTCTGATTGCTGAAGAACAACGTTTAGCAATTGTCGAAGCCATTAAGTATGTTGATGAAGTTCATGTAATGGATTCACTAGATAAGATGGATGCATGGGAAAAGTACAAATTTGACACTGTATTTATCGGAAGCGATTACAAGGGGAGTGAACGATATAAGCAGGAAGAAATACGACTTGCCAAGGTTGGTGCGATGGTTGATTATTTGCCATATACAGAGTCAATCTCGTCAACTGATTTAGCAAAACGAGTGCTCGATGATGAAGCTAATAAAGTTTATTTTAAAGAACATTTGGATGGGATGAAATAATATGAATATTGTACGCAAAATCAGAACATTTTTCAGACTATATTCTGATTTTTTTCAAAATAAAATTGTACGTAACAAAAATTTTGTTGAAATACAAAAAAACGCGCGATTTTACGGAAAACCAATTATTCAAAATCGTACACAATCTGGAAAAATAGAAATTGGTAATAATGTGGTACTGAATTCACGTAATTTAAATTATCACGTAAATATGTATGCGCCAATGAAATTAATGATTAGTGGTAAAAGCGGAAGTATTAAAATAGGCGATAACACAAGAATTCACGGTACATTAATTCACGCATATAACTCAGTTATAATTGGACGAAATGTTTTAATTGCTGCTAACACACAAATTTTTGACGCCAACAGACATGAGTTGCACTTTGATCATCCAGAGTTACGCTTAATTACTTCTGAGAATACGAAACCAGTAGTGATTGAAGATAATGTGTGGATAGGACTTAACTCAATTATTTTACCTGGTGTGACGATTCATGAAGGCGCTGTGGTTGCCGCGGGAAGTGTCGTTACAAAGGATGTTGAGAAACGGACTCTCGTTGGAGGGAATCCGGCAAAACGACTTAAATAAGGGTATTTCTGGTGTCAATAATTAATTTATTGAAATGGTACCGAGCCGTTAAAAAGCACTTAGTGAAAGGAAATTGACACAAAGTTAGTGTTAATTTCCTTTTACTAAATCAGATAGTTAACTGGTTAATTGTTATTTGTAAGCGATTCATACATTTTTAAGCACCACAAAAACATGACAGCCTGCTCCCGCCAAATAACCGACAAGTTCAAACCGCCATATTCATATGCATAACTAATCCATCCTCAACACCACCTCATCACCGATTCCGACTCAACATCACCATCCGACACCGTTGCAAATGCACCTGATGTTCTGTCTCATTCTCAGGAAAAGCCAACTTCACCAACGGCATGTAATTGGCATCGACGGCGTTGTAGTCGGACTTGGTGCGCGAAATGTTGCTACGGGCGACGAGGAGGGCACTGGTTTGCCCAAAAGTGTTGATAATCTGAGGTGAAGAAAACTGCTTTGACCAGATGAATACGTCGTAGCGGTATGCTTGACCGTCAGCGAAGGTGATGAACGACGCGGTCTTGACGTCTTCAACTCCAGGATCAAGTGCTTTGAGTTTTTGGACTTGAACTGCGAGCAACTCAATAATCGTATCGGCAATTTGCGAATTGCCCTTGATCAGGGGCTTGATGAGCATGTTAAGCAAACTAATTTCATTGGTGACTTGATTGTTCATCATGAAATTATCGAAGCGTTCAATAACCATCGAATCAGGGCGCACAACAATCTCGGTGTCGCGTTGGTGTTCTTCTTTTACCTGGTATTCGAAGACATCTAACTTGGCATTCGCAAGGTCCGCGTTCGTGCTATGTAAGTCGTCAAGAATGAAGGCGTGGACATTATGAATTTCAGCGTCATACTTTTCTTGAATCAAAGTTTGGATGTTTTGCATAGAAATACCTCGTGCTTTCGTAGGGAATGATATTTACAACATCGGAATCAAAACCGCATTCCAATGCGTAAATAGTAGCTGGTTATATGCATTCTAGCAAGCCCACTACGGCGGGGTCAACGAAAACAGGGATAGTTCACAGAATCTTCTAACTTGGGGGTGAATACACCTTATTCAGCCCCAAACATCAGTTAATGTGCCCCATATTAAAACCCCTGATACCAAGCGTTGGGCTGAGTATCAAGGGTTATTTCAGTTATCTACACTACTAATCACCTGTACCCCACAAGCCCGCACCAACCCCACCAACTCATCACCATCTACCAAAGTAATCGGCTTAACCCCAGCTCGTGACGCTGCGACAGCTTCCTTCGTAAAACGCGAGGTGGTAATGAAAATCCCAAAGTCCGCATGAAACTTGTCCATCGCACCACGGAATGAGTCGATTTCGCGGCTACCGATGTTGCTTTGCCAACGCTTAGCTTGGATGGCGATGCGCTCGGTGCGCAAGTAGATTGTGCGTAGATAGCCGAAGCCATCAATACCACCATCAGCGGACTGCTTCACACCTAAAGTTAAGTCGAGTTCGAGACCTAGCGCGTGCATCAGTTCGCGGGTAAACACTTCGAACTGATGGGGTGGCATTTGTAGTAAATGCTCCTTTAATTGGTGGTCGGGTGGCGTTTTGATACGGGCGACTTTCGTATTTAAAAATCCGGCCAAATGGTTAAAAACTTGCTCACTGGTTAAACAACCAGTTTGACGTTGGCGCAAATACTTGACCATCGCGGGGAGTAAATCACTCACGACAGCGTCAGCTGGCCCGGTACTACTAATCTGCCCAGTCACGCGTGCATAACTAATCAACGCCTTGCAGTAAGCATTGAAACCAGGGTGATCGCCATAATGGGGACGCTCGAGCAGCGCCAAGAGAATATCTTCATCAATAACGCTAATGGTATGTTCAGGAATACAACACTGTGGATTTTTCACGGAATACTTGACCTCCTTTTTTACGTAGTCAATGAGTGATCGGACGTGGCGCGATGCACTAGCGCACCAATTCAGTTAACGGCAGGTCGTAAAATCGGATTGCCCTTAACCATTGGTGCTTGCGTAGTTTGCTTAAACGGCGGGTGAGTATCGACACGCTCACTAATACATAATAAATACGCCCGGGCATCATCCAAATGCACGAGATGCCCCAACGGGGTGCGAATAATATCTGGCGTATTGGGCAAAATTAACTGCCCATCCCAAGTGTTACCGTAAATTGGTTGGATTCGCGAATTCATAATTAAGCTCCTTATTATTTGAATGGTGTTCAGGCACGCAGTAGGGCTCAGGTGCACCTGGCAGGTTCAGAGACACTAAATTCAAGCACCCAACGTGTCATCCCAAATCTCACGCGCCACCGCCTGAATCGCCTGGCGTTCACGACTAATCTGCGTGATACTAATCCCAAGCTTGGCACTAATTTGCCGGAAGGTGTCGCCTTGATATAAGCTACACAAAATCTGGTATTGGCGCGGTGTTAGCTGTGCTTGCAGCAAACTAACATTGTGAATCGGGTCAAGCTCAAAATCAGGGCGAACCAATGCCACTTGGTGTTCAGTAATGATTTCAGTCCGGCGACGTTGCACTCGGTAATGGTCGAGGACAAAATTACGATACGCGCGTTTGAACAAGCCACGAAAGGCGCAGATGTCGTGTGTGTGCCAGTCTTGTTTTGCTGCCAGTAAATAGCCGAGTAGGAGACCCTCGTTCTTGAGGTCGTCGTATTCGGCTTTATTCGGCCAACAATTGAAGCTTTGGTTACCAATATAACGAGAAAGGTTAGGAATTATTCTTTTTTTGCTGTAACCCTTTAGCATTGGTCTACATGATGTTACACTGATTTAGCACAAAAAATTAAATAGAGGAGGTTGATTAGCATGAATACTGATTCATTAACACAATCAATCAAAGCGCCAAAACCGATTACAAAATGGACGGGGGGGAAAAGGCAATTGTTACCTGAATTGAACGCCTTAAAGCCCCAAAATTTTAACCGTTATTTTGAACCATTCATTGGTGGAGCTGCATTTTTACTGGACATGTTGCCAGAGAAAGCAACTATTAATGATTGGAATAGTGAACTAATCAATGCATATCGAGTGGTTAAGGATAACCCAGCTGCTTTGTTAGTAAAACTAGAAGAACACCAAGCGCTAAACAATAATCAAGAATACGAACAGGCTAAGGAACACTATCTTGAAGTGAGAGCATTAGACCGAAGTGCTGATTGGGAAGAACTTAGCATTGATAACGAATCGAATGTAGAACGTGCTGCACGCATTCTTTACATGCTTCGTGTAGATTTCAATGGGCTCTACCGAGTAAATTCAAAGAATCAATTTAACGTCCCTTATGGCCGTTACAAGAACCCAAAGATTGTCGATACTGATAATATTATGGCGGTGTCGGCATACCTTAATAATAACAATGTAGAAATTCTCAACGGAGACTTTGGTGATGCTGTGTCAAAGGCGGTTAAGAATGATTTTGTTTACTTTGATCCACCTTACGCACCGCTTGATGCAACTAGCTCATTCACAAGTTATACAGCTGAGGGCTTTGGACTTGAAGAGCAAATCCGTTTACGTGATTTGTTTAATTCATTGTCAGAAAGTGGGGTTAAGGTTGTTCTTTCAAATAGTTCATCAGAACTAATTTATGAATTATATAATGAAAATAACGCACCACGAGCTAACATTCATACTGTTGGGGCGACTCGAATGATTAATTCAGTCGCAGCAAAGCGCGGTAAAATCAACGAAGTTATCATTACTAACTATCCAGATAGCGAGGCATTTGAACCATGATAGTCGACTAATTGTTGAAGCAAGCCAACAAACGAGTGGTTACTGATTTCATTAATGGGTATGGATTAAGTTAAGAGCTCACAACTGACTATATTGAATCAGGATTGGAAGCTAGTTTTTGTTGTTGCTTGCAGAAAGCAACCAAGATGAAGAAGCTCCAGACTATTGAACTAGTTTAGGCTGTTACGGCGAAAAGTAAAATTGACCATAAGCATTTGCGACTGATTCAGATGCTTATGGATTGAAGTGGAAAATATAAACACTTTAATAATTCAGTAATACCAGGTGTTTAGCTGATATTAAATAAATAGACCTCTGTAGAATTAATTGATACAATCAGTATATGGCACAGTTTTTTTCTTATATCGTGAAACGAAAAAAAGGGGAGACATGGATGGACATATTTGATGATGCACTCGAGTTAAACGAAGAAGTAACACCATATTATACGAGTGAGCAGGTGATGTTATTGCATGGGGATGCATTTGAAACATTAGCACAGGTTAAAGACGAATCTGTTGATGCGTTTATCACTGACCCACCATATTTTCTTAGCAATGGTGGTTTTTCTAATTCAGGGGGGAAAGTTGTTTCAGTTGATAAGGGGGATTGGGACAAGGCTGAAAACGTCGATGTAGAGGAATTTTACAGCAAGTTGCTAGACGAAGCTCGTCGAGTATTGAAACCCAATGGTGCGTTATGGATATTTGGAACAATGCACAACATCTACACACTAGGCTATTTGCTAAAGAAGAAAGATTGGGCGATTCTAAATAATGTCACTTGGCAGAAGTCAAATCCTGCACCAAACCTAAGTCGCCGTATGTTTACACACTCGACTGAAACAATTCTCTGGGCGAAAAAAGAGAAAAAAGCTAAGCAAACTTTTAATTATGACCTTATGCGTGAATACAACGGTGGCAAGCAGATGAAGGACGTTTGGACGACTAGCACCATTAGGAATTCAGAACGTATCTTTGGAAAACATCCGACCCAAAAACCACTAGCATTAATGGAACGTATTATTGAAGCCTCAACAGGTAAGGGGGATGTGATTATTGACCCGTTTGTTGGGTCAGGAACAACTGCATTAGCTGGGATGATCCATGGTCGTCAAGTCATAGGTGTAGACCTAGAAACAGAATATTTAGATATTGCTAAGGCTAGAATTAAGAATCAAGAATTGACGTTAGACTTAAATTAAAAACAAAAGGAAGAATCTCAACATGTTAAGTTTTGATGAATATATGAAGCAATCAGACGACAGCAAGCTGAAAAACTTTATGGATACCCTTGCAATTAGTAACCGTAAGCCCACCTACTATGTGAATTGGGATAAAGTTTACAACAATTCAGATAAGTACGAATATGAATTAAATGCTTTAAACTTCTTGATTGGTAAGGATAACATTGAAAACGAAGCAACCAAAGTGTTCACGGAACACCCAGAATTATTAAAGGTAATGCCAGCACTAATTGCTAGCCGTGAAGCAGATTTAGACGTTTTAAAAATTGATGATGAAGCAGACTTTAGTTTTTACAACGTTAACTTTAAGAAGATTGATGACACAAAAATTACTGAGTATGTAGATTTTCTGAGTGAAGCGGGAGTGTTGAACTTTATTCAAAAACACGCTAAGAAGTCACTCGTAGATTATGTTTATGGTGTTGAGGTAGGGATTGATAGTAACGGACGAAAAAACCGTTCAGGCAAGCAAAATGAAGAAATCTTAGAAATTAATTTGAAAAAGTTGGTTAAGGGTACGAACTTAGAATGGGGAACGCAAGTGACCGCCGATGAAATTAAAGCACGGTGGAATTTGGACGTACCGATTGATAAATCAACACGTATCTACGATGGTGTAGTGTATAACCCAGATAACAAGGGAATCACAATCATTGAAACCAATTTCTATGGTTCAGGTGGTTCTAAGTTGAAGTCCGTTGCGGGTGAATTTACGGAATTACAAGCCTTGTTTAACACAGAAGCTACTGAGACGGACATACGGTTTGTGTGGATTAGTGATGGTAAGGTGGGGTGGACAACGGCCAAGAAACCAATGGCAGCGGCCTTTACACATATTCCACATATCATTAACTTAGCGATGGTTGATGCTGGCTACTTGGAAGCAATAGTAAAAAAATAACAGCATGTGAGCTAACAGCTAACGTAGCAACTATTATGAAATCTAGCTTCCATAAATTGGCCTACTCAAAAAGAACAAATTAAATAGTATCTGGAGAGGGCATGAGAAGTAAATAGGGCATTATGGAACCTAAATTTAGAATAAAAGTTATTGAAGATGTTGTTTAATATACATTAGTTAGTATGAATTATCATTAGTATTTTCAATCAAATACAAAAACAGGAGGCCAGACATTTTCGTCTAACCTCCTATTTACTTACAATGATACTTCAGTTGCAACACCATCTACGGCATCAATTTGAGTTACGACAACCCATGCTGATACCGGTGTCATATATTTAAAAATTGCGAGTGTTTTTGCTGCTGCCATATGCATTTCCTCCATTTAATGTGAGTGCGCCAGAACTGGATTTGTTGGATTCTCATACCGGTGATTCTAGCTGACTAGGATGTTTTGGGTTACATATAGTTAAGCGAGTGGCGCGGGCGTTTGTTCCGTGGTTTTAACAAAGTAATCGTTGATGCCGGGGAGTGCTGATAATAGAGTCAGTCAATGAATAACACATTTGGTATTATTTGTGGTAACATACAACGAGGGTGACATATGCTTAAAGTTAAGTGAAGTTTTAATGCACTTTGTTGATTTCATTATCGAATATTTAGGTTGCCAACAACGGCAGGGGATGTCACATATCCACATATAGTGTATTTGCTGTTAATTATTATTTTTTTCATGAGTGAAAAGGAGTTGATGGCCGTTATGAGTGAAAAAGGGAAAAATATTTTGAACAAAGTAGTGGTGTCGCTAATTACAGATTCCGTAAAATCCGTCATTATGTGGGTGGCAACCTAAGTATTCGATGTGTGTCAATTATTGGAATGTTTAACGAGGAAGATTATGTGGGTACTTTTTGCGCACTCATAATTTTTCACCAGCCTAGTAAATACGGCAATTGACTGCAATTTTTTCTCCTTCCTATGCATTTCGTAACAAGATAGACAAATTATGTCTACCACATTGTATATAGTGATAGTACCAACTAGATTGCCGACTATTGTTGATTTCAGATGAAATCTTTATGCGGATTGATTCGCGCGAACAAGGAGGATAGGGCAGTTGGTAGCAAATTACTATTATATTCGGAAAATAACGAAGCAAATGAAGGGGAAATAAAAATGACAAAACTGGTAACAGAAAAGAAGCTTATTAAATGGCTTGGTAAAAAAGAGATTCAACTTTCGCAGCATGATGCAAAACAAATCATGGGCGTTTTGGAAAAGTACAATAATGGCAAGAAAATGGATGCTGTAACTGAAAGTGTGCAAAATTACTTTGACGACTATCGAAATTACGATCTTGACAGCTTGCGGGCAGTATTGGAATTAGCTGATGGGAGCGCACTGTTTGCTGATATAAAGTCATACACTACCTCTGCACGGTGGGACTTGTTATGGGGACGCGATGTAAGTGGTCCGATTAAGCGAGTTTTCCATAGTGAAGAATTTGTTCTGGGCAGCGATTCATACCTTGATAATGAGGAATATGTAGATATGGATGCAGTTGATTTGATTAATCATGTGCGGAAATTCAATTTGAGTGAATTTACAAAGTTAGGTGAATTGATTCAAGAACATGGTGGGTTAGTAAAATAATGGTTATTTTCTAGCGCGGGATTGTCGCTTCTGTACTTTTCAATCAATCGCAAATCCAAAAAAGTTCAGCACATCCCAAGATGGATGCGCTGAACTTTTTCATTTGGTTACGTAATTATTACTTACTAAATACAGGAGTATCCCGTGCTAATAGTTCACGCCCATATTCGTAGTACGAATGCATAATATCGGTAGGTACCATTGAGCCACCAGTTGCCCAAACGATATGGGTCGCATTTTGGGCACGGGGACCATAGATGGGATGTTGCATCACATCGGTCAGGGCTTTCATGCCAATAGTTGATGAAGGCTCAAGCCAAATATTTTCGGCATCGGCTAATTCAGCCAGGTATTTGAACATGCGGTCCTCAGTGCTAGTCGCGATGCCAGCTAACAAGCCCCGCATGTAGACGCCCGCAATCTTAGAGGGTCGCCCGACCGCCAGACCATCCGCACGCGTTTGACCATCAATACCAACGTCATAAACTGTGATATCGTTGTTGAGCTGGGTTTCCATGCCAACGAGGACGGAGGGAATATGCGCAGGTTCAACGAAAATTGGATAGACGTTGGCGCCAAACATCATTTTTAAGCCAAAAGCAACGCCCGAAGGTGAACCACCGACACCAGCCGGCAAATAAACAAAGAGCGGGTGATCCGCGTCGACCGGAATATTAGCGGCCGCAAGTTGGGCTTTGATTCGAGGTCCTGCAGTTGCATAGCCTAAAAATAAATCGGTGGAAGCTTCATCATCGACAAAGTAACTCCGCATATCTTGGCTGGAAGCTTTGCGGGCCGCTGCGACGGCATTAGAGAAATTATCATCATATACGACAACTTCGACACCGTTTGCACGCAGTTTGGCAATCTTCCAAGCGACAGCGTCTTTTGACATGTGAATACAAGTTTGGAACCCCAGGGTGCTCGCCATCAACCCAACACTTAGCCCTAAGTTTCCAGTCGAGGCGACTTCGATTTTGTGTTGAGCGAAGAAATCGCGGAATTTTGCTGAGTTGAATTTGGTGTAATCGTCGGTGGTTGAGAAACCGAGGTGGGCAATCGCCAAAGACTCCGCGTATTTCAACACTTCGTAGAGGCCACCACGGGATTTGATTGAGCCAGACACTGGCATTTTGTTGTCTTCTTTTAAATAAAGTTGGCCGTGAATTGGCGTATCCGCGCTCAAATGTTGTTGCATGTTGGGGATTTTAGTTAGCGGTGATTCGATAATGCCATGTGTGGCGCGGGTATCGGGGAAAACTAGTGCGAGGTAAGGCGCAAAACGTTCAAAACGCTTGGTAGCAGCTAAAACATCGGCCACGCCAAACGGTAACGTGAATTCTTGTTGGTATTCAGGGTTATTCCAGAATAATTCCTGGTATGTGAGCAGATCATCTAAAATCGGGTGGGTTGCTTTAAGTGCTTCAACATCGATTGCCATAGTTTCGTCCTCATTCTTTTAGTTGATATGGTAATTATCGCTGTTTTAATATTTAGTACAAGACTTCATGTCGGGAAAGCTGACATCTAAAAATGCAAATATTTTGTGTCAGTGAGATGGTAATTTGGTAAATTAACGTATTTAATTGCCGAAGTATGTTAAGCTGAACCCACACAGATTAATAATAAAAGTTATTAAAATACAAAGAAGGGACGTTACGATGAATTTTTCCAGTAAAGCAGCTGAACGTCAATATTATGAAACGGAGGCAACGGAAGCAGAATTTCTCGCGTGGTATGCCGCATACGATTTAGCAACGTATGCCAAGCCGAGTTTAGCGGTCGATAATGTCATTTTTGGGTACGATGCGGATACCGAACAGGTCAAAGTCTTATTGGTGCGGCGGAAACAACATCCATTTCAGGGGAAATGGGCGTTACCGGGTGCATTTGTCCGCCCAAATGAAGATACCACGCAGACAACAATCCGTGGGGTGCTAGGTGAGACGGGGATTTTACTAAATGAGCAACACGTCGAACAACTCAAAACGATTGGCACCCCAAATCGTGATCCACGGGGGTGGATTATCACGGTGTCGCACATCGCTTATCTACCAACGATGCAAGTTGTAGTAGCGCGCGATGACGTCGTTGAAGCACGTTGGTTTAGTTTTACAAAGCACGGGGATGAGTTCACAGTTGCAGGTATTGATTTGGCAGATTTAGCGTTTGACCATGCGGAAATCTTACAAACAGCGTTCCAACGCGTGGCTAATCGCTTGAGCTATGCACCAACTATTTTGCAAATCTTAGGCCCAACATTTTCCCTACCACAGGCGCAAAATGTGTACGCGCAATTTCTTGCGAAGGATTTTAGCGGGAATCTGGGTAGTAACTTCAAAACGGTTTATGGCAAATTATTTACCGAAACTGGTTTGACGGTTTCAACGAAGGGCAAGGGGCGCCCGGCCAAATTGTACGTCTTAAAGGATTAGCGGTTGTGGTAGTTTGACGGTGAATGGTACAAAGCGTGTTGTGTTAGTCGGGGGATGTGAATAGACGTTAGGCATCATAGTGGGAAGCGGTGGCTAACGTTATCGGTTATTTTTAATAAAATATATTAAAAGGAATGAGGGGAATCATGCGTAAGAAGATTGCAGGTAACAGAATTGGGGTGTATTTTGGTACGTTTGCGCCATTCCACATCGGGCACTATTCCGTGGCGATGAAGGCAAAGCGCCAAAATGATGGTGCGGTGGTGATTGCTTCAGGGCGAGACGACGACCGCGGCACTAAAATCGGCTTGGGGGTCGATAAGCGTTTCCGCTATGTCCGCGAAGTTTTTCGCAATGATGAGTTAGTGGCGGTTGGCAAGTTAAATGAAAGTCAGGCCAACATTCCGGCGGCGCCACATGGTTGGCCGTTATGGCTGGATGAGGTTGAAAAACAAATCAAAACGTTGATTGTTAATCCCGCCGCGAAACTGACTTTTTACGTCGGTGAGGCGGATTATGCGCAACGAATTCGCGCATTACGGCCACAGTATGAAGTTGAGGTGTTAGATCGGAGCGATTTGAAGATTTCCGCGACTGAAATTCGGAAGGATCCCATGAAAAACTGGAATTACATTACCACCCCATTTCGGCGCCATTTTTCCAAGCATGTGTTAATTTCTGGGGGCGGTAGTGTGGGTAAAACGACGTTGGTCCAAGATCTGGCCCGCAGTTATGGTTCACCATATTCACTGGAGTACGCGCGTGATTATCAGGAAAAAAACGGTATTTTCGATGAAGAGCTCACGGCAATGGATTATCAAAAGTTATTACTGGGGCAATATAATCGTACGAGTTCAGTCATTAATGGATCAACTAATAATGGGCTGGTGTTTGCCGATACTAATTCGACAGCGACAAAAGCGTATATGGATTATTATTTGGCAAAAACGGCGACGGCAATCGAACTGGAAGTTTTAGATGGCATGTACCAAAACACAATTGCGCAGGAGCAGTGGGACTTGATTATCATCGTGCCCCCATATGCGGATTATTATGATGATGGGGTGCGCGATATGAATATGGGCGACCAACATATTCGTGAATTATTTACTCAACATCTGGTTGATTTGTTCCGGGACGCGGGTTTGGGGGATAAATTAGTGATTTTGGATAGCGCATTTAGCGAGGCGGATCCGCATGGCTATTACGGACGGTTTAAGCAGGCGCAACAGCTAATCGCCGAACACCTCCATATTAATTTGGGGAACGTATAAAGTTGGCTAGCAGTTAGCAACATACAATAGTTGGAGTACACACACACTTGGGGGAGCAACAGATGCAAACAATTAAGCACATAGGACCCGGATTACGGGCGACGTTTAAACCAGCACGTTTGGTGGGGGATTTCATTACTTTATCGGGCAAAGATTTCATTTTGCTGGGGATGATGTTAATTGCAACCATTGCAGCGTTTATTTTTGGGCAAGATTTCTCGGTATTGGGCGTCGTGTCGTTTGTTGTCGGCATCGCGACGGTGGCAAATTTAATCTTGATTGACCGGGGACGGCTGACGAATTACGCGTGGGGGATGATTTCGACATTGACGTGGTTGATTATTGCGTGGCATAACCATTTAATTGGCGATATCACCACGCAAATATTTTTCTTCATCATGCAATTTGTGGGGATTGCGGTGTGGCACAAATCAATCACAGATAACCACGATGAGCATGGAGAAATTATCGCCAAGAAGCTTAGTCGGCGCCAAATGGTGGTGTTAGCGGTGATTTTATTAATCGCCTATTTCGTCCAAGTTTATCTGTCACGCCAGCTTCACGGCACGCAAATTTGGCTGGATTCAGCGGTCTTACCATTGAATATTGCCGCTGAAATCTTGATGATTTACGGTTTTGCGAGCCAATGGTTCATGTGGACGCTGATTAATTTGATTAATATCGTCATTTGGATTAACCAACTTCACGCGGGTGGCGTTGGTTCAACCTCAATGCTAATTTTGCAAATCGTGATGACGATTAATGGCATGTGGGGGTGGTATTTGTGGAATAAATCCGCTAATACACAGCAGACCACGAGTGATTTTGAAAAGGAATTGGTGTAACACGGGTAATATAAAAATTGCATTCTGCACACTTTTCTAATTTATTTTTAATAAAACGGTTGACAATCGTATGTAGTGGGCTTAAACTGATGGCAATCACTTGCGATGAAGAGATAAGTACTTGATTAACATTGGCGCCAGCGAGCGTTCATTTGGTGAAAGAACGCCCAATGTGATTTTGGAAAATGGTCTTGGAGCAAACGGAATGTGAGCAAGATGTTGTTAGCATTCCCCGGGATACGCCCGTTATAGCGTGCCGAGTTAACGCTAATTATGGTTGACTTGATGAGGTTGCCCTAGTGATTGGGCAATAAACGCAGGTGGTAACACGAGTAAATTCGTCCCGCAGTCTAAAATTTTAGGCTGCGGGATTTTTTGGCTCCGTTTTGTCTGACGTGGGATTGGATAAACTTGGCCACTTCGTGCCGGTAAATTGCTTGGCGCACCACGCTGGAAGCGCATTGCCAAGCCGAAGTGCTGTCTTGGCAAACTCGGACAAGCTGGGACTCTAAGGAATAAATTCTTAAGACTCCTCATCTCATCCTCAGCGGCGACATGTGTTACACACATATCACCCCAGCCGCGGTGTAAAGGCTACGCCCGCCAAGCAATTTACCGGCACTACGTTAGTTAGGTATAATGCCAAATCAGCGGAAAACTAGTACCAAGCACAAACCGCAGTGGCATGGGAAAAACACTGGGGGCAGCGAATTTATAACAAACCGAATTTATAACAAACGAAAAGGGGGCTACCAAATGGTGCAAGCATTGAAAATTTATTATTTACACGCGAATGCGAAAGTGACGGCAATCTTGCTATTTGGTAGTGGCGCCGTGGTAAATGCGACCATGTGGTGGTAACTAGCAGTGAATTGGCGGGATTGTACCGCCAAGTTTAGCGATGAAAATCACCAGGAATATGGGGAGAAAAACACATGCCAAATACACAAACACAACAAAAAATTGGGTTCCAACACGTTGGTTCATTCTTACGCCCAACAGCATTGAAGACAGCTCGGGCCGAATTTGCAGCCAATGAAATTACAGCCGCGCAATTACGCACCGTGGAAGATGACGCAATTACCGCACTGGTTGCTAAGCAAAAAGCAGTCGGCTTGGACGTGGTCACAGACGGCGAATTTCGGCGAGCATACTGGCACTTGGACAACTTCTGGGGCTTTGGGGGCGTTGAAAAAATTAAATTTGGTGAAGGGTATCTATTTGCCCACGAAGAAACCAAAGACGACTCAGCCCGGTTGAATGGCCGATTGAGTTTTATCGCTGCCACGCATCCAGTGATTGCCGATTTTGGTTTCTTACAAAAAGTTGCCACCGAACAAAACATTCAAGCCAAAATAACGTTACCATCGCCAGCACAATTTTATTCGGAACTCGTGCGGGGGATCAACGCCAGCGAAATTGAAAAATACTATGATTCAGATGAAGCGTTATTCACCGATATCAAACGCGTTTACCACGAAGAAATTTTAGCGTTATATGATTTGGGTGCCCGCATTGTCCAATTGGATGATTGCACGTGGGGGATGTTAGTCGATCCGCACTTTTGGAATACGATCGCAGGTGCTGGTTTCGATCCGCAAAAATTACAAGCCATCTATGTCGATTTGAATAATGGCGCCATTGCGGATTTACCAGCCGATTTGACGGTTAATACCCACGTGTGCCGGGGGAATTTTCATTCTGATTGGGCCGCTCAAGGTGGTTACGATACTGTCGCCGACGTGTTGTTTGGGCAAGAAAATGTCAGCAGCTATTTCTTAGAATACGACAGCGACCGCGCTGGGAGCTTCGCACCATTAGCGAAAGTCAGTGGGGATAAACGTGTGGTCTTGGGCTTGATTACGACCAAGTCTGGTGAATTAGAAGACAAACAAACGATTATTAACCGCATTCAAGAAGCAACCACATACCTACCATTAGAGCGTTTGTGGTTAAGCACCCAATGCGGATTTGCTTCAACGGAGGAAGGTAATATTTTAACGGAAGACCAGCAGTGGGCGAAGTTAGCATTAGTCAAAGAAATTCTGGTTGAAGTGTTTTAGTTGGAATAAGTAAAGTTAGTTCAATGTTAGGCTGGGTGATTCTGCTGGAATCTCCAGCCTTTTTGATTTCGCTCTCAGTCCATCAATCAGTGCTTTTAATTATCTGATTAATGGACGGGAACTTTGAGGTTAAGACTACCCGGAAGAAGGACGATTACGGCTGCCTTGATTAATATAGTAGATTATTGTAATTGAATAGCTTAATCAATGAATATTCATATTTACTTGCGAAAATAGAACTATAGATGGTAATAATAGTTAAGATTAGTGAGGAGAATAATATGGCTTCAGAACAATTTATCAAGGAAAACATCAGTCAATTTTTTGACGATTTAGGTGGTGTAAAAGTTTTTGTAACCCCAAATATTTCTGAAAAACAATTAGTTAATGCTTCAAAAGTAGTGGGTATAGATGCCGGATTAATTTTGGCAATTGCAGATACTACCTTGCTGAATAGTGGTAAAGGTGGCTACGTATTTACTGGTTCTAAGGTACTATATAAAGCTACAATGACAGATCCGGTTTCAATGGACTATGAAGCCATTGAGAGTGTTGAACAAGTAGATAAAGTTACGAAAGATAAAAAAGGAAGAGATGTTCACTCATATTCTTTAGAATTCACCCTTAAGGATGGGTCAACAGTAAAATGGGAAGAAGGGATAATGGACACTGGTGGAACAAATAAAGGTGTAGCAGATTTCTTGTACATTTTGATTTCGGAATTGGCAGATGGGGACGAATTTGAGGAAACAAACCAGCTACTAGAACTTCAGGATTTTGGTGATGAGGTTATTTTGGCTTATTTGAAAATTATTGTTAATTACTTACGGAGTGATGATGGCTTGATTGACCCAACTGAAAACAGTAGCTTGTTGGGAATTATTAGTTCTGTACGGCTGTCTAAAGCTGCCGGTGAAGAGTTACGAGAGTACCGGCTGAATCCAGCAAACGTGTTGGAAAACGATGAGCTATTGAGTGTTTTAAAAGAAAATATTCCAACGGGTAGTCAGGATACAGTGTTCCAATCATTGGGAAACAACCTTGTGTTAGTTAAGGAACTAAAATTTAAGGCACTAATGCAAAATACTATGTTTGTTGAATTAGAACAAAAATTGGGTTTAACAGATGATCAAATAAAATTCTTTATTAGAAGTGTTGAACAAGATAAAAAAATTATCACTGAACGCTTAAATGATACCCAAGCTGAAGCTGCTACAAAAGAGCTAACGGCATTAGCAGGTGGAGCTGGTGTGACGTTAGCAGCACTTGCTGTTACCGGTGGTGTTTCAGGTGGTGTTTCAACAGGACTTTTAACGTTGGCTTTTGCAAGTACTGGTGGCATGTTGATTGGCGTTGGAGCAATTGCCGGTGCTGGATATTTAGCTTACAAAGGTATGAAATATCTTACAGTCGGTAAAGAGATGGAGAAAAATCAAGTACGACAAGAGTTGCTTCAAGCAAGTATTAAAAAGTTGAAAATTTCAACTACAATCTTGCTCGAAGATGTTAACTGGGTTACCACCAAGTTAGCAGATGCACTTGACGACGTTGATAGTTTATCTGATACAAATAATTTAATCATGACAAAGATTAAGATGCTGAAGCAAATCACAGCAAGTTCAAAGGTTGTTATGGATGACCAGTCAGATGCACAAAAAGAGCTTACCATTGCAAACTTAGTTAATGTTTTGAATATAGATAAATTCAATGATTTGGCGTCTAAAAATGTGAACTCAGTGAAGTTCAAAGAATTTGTGATGAATGCATATAATGAGGAAACAAGTGACGACGGGAAAAATAAATTTGTGCTACGGCAAGATTTGGATGAAGATTATCTTGAAAAAGTCCGGGCAATTTTGGAAACAATCGGATATTTTGATATGAAGGAATCTGCAGTCTCAGATATGAAAAATTCCGTTAAAAAAATGTTTGGTGGTTCATAAAATATAGTAGGTGAATTTATGATGAATGAAGGACAACGTAACAAAGACAATAAATTGTATGATGAAATGGCTGAATTGCTCGCAACTGACACTGCTATGCATGAAGCGGCATCTGCACAGATGGATACGAATTATCGTCAGTTAGAAGAGTTAAAAAACAATGTGCAATCCGTAAAAAATCAGCAAGTAGACATTCTGGATGACTTAGATGCTTTGTTAGCTGCAAATGTTAAGACGTCAGAATTTGATGATTTTGAACAGCAACTTGCGGAGGAATCAAGCGAAAAGCGAAGTCGAAATATTTTACAGACGATGGATATATCGGATGACTGGAAAGAACTGTTGGAAGATAACCGTGCGTATGCTAAGGAAATAAATTTTGATATTTCAAATCCTTATTTGAAATTGTTTAGTACACAAGAATTTGCGACATTGAGCCATCAATTGGTAGATAAGTATGAAATTTCTAAATTAGAGAAAAAGGATTATGCATTTGCAGCGGTTGTCGGAATTATTATGGGACTAGTTGATGCTTTTCTTGTCGGTTCTATTACTGATGGTAATAATCCCTTAACCAAAAATGCTCAAGGGAAATTAAGTAAAGAAGTAGATAATTTGTATGCTTCGGTTGTTCAAAAGATGGGACGAAATATAAAGATTAATGAAATTTTGGCAAATAAAAACGATTATATTGCAAGCCAAGCCAAAAAAGGATTACAGCCATCTTCTAAAAAGCTCGAGCAATTTGACAGTTTAGTTGACATTGCAAAAAATGCTGATCGAAAAAAAGCTATTGGGTATTTGGAAAAACACTTTAAGGTGAATTATGATGCTTCTAACAACGCGCATGTTCTTAGCGGAAACGTAACTGGCATAAACGCATCTAACCATCACCTGTTGAGTTTGTCACATGATCCAGGACCAATGGGGTTGATTATGGGTATTTTCGATCAATTGACAAACAAGTCAACGATGATTGGAACTGATGGCAGTATAGTGAGAGTGGTGACTGACAACGCATCTAGTTTATCCGGTGAAGGCAATATTATTAAGCGCATAATCGATGCTGTTGTTAATTGGTTTGGACATACGATGTCTGACGTTGCGGGGACAAGTGGTTCCGTTGGGCGTGGTGCAGGATTGCCGGTTCCATTTTATGCAATCACGCAAGAGCTGCAGTTTGGTAAATTTGATGCCAATGGCAGTGAAATGAATGCTGCAGGACTTGCCGAATCGCTTTATAAGCAAGGATATGATGTGCGGGCTTTTACTGCACAAGCCATCCCGGTTTTAGTAGCAGAAGTGTTAGTGCGGCTATATTGGGCGTTTAAGCAGAAATTTTATTATGGCAAAACTTGGAAGGAAAGTTTGCCAATTGGCAATAAACCGGATTTGGCAAAGTTGTTGCTTGTGGCAATTGCGACATTTGAAACAATTGATGTAGCTGACGCGATTATGAGAAATGGTATAACACCAGCGATATTGTTCCGTTTAAACTTTGGTGGCCTAGTTGATCTTGGATTCAGATCTATTCAAGTTGCCAGAAATTATAGTAAACATATCAAACATTTGCAGAAGCTTGATGATGATTTGCAAGCTGAATGGGATCGATTGTTAGTAACGTAAAAGATGTATATTCATTTTAATGGTATCGAATTGGTGATGAACCATGTTTAATTCAAAAAAACGTACATCAATACTATCGATAGCAATTAATGGAGTGGTGAAATCAGGTACGGCGACAGAGGTTGATTGTGGTCGGTAAGGCAAAAAAACATGAGGTTGATTTAATCGAAAGTCCTAACTTGCTGCGTGCAGATTAGGGCTTATTCGTATTGAGAAACAGATAAGTATACTAGTCGAAGCACACGGTAACACTTGCGAATATGGTAAAGTAAATTTCGTGAATGATGCTAATTTACCAAGTATGATTCTAATGTAAGGTTTTGTTCTCAGCAAATTCCTAATGAATCGATTACAAATAATAAGCAATGTGACACAATTCGGTAATGCAACCGATACCATTTCTGTAACATTGTGAGAATATACTAATGAGTATTGAAATACGACAATTAACGAAATTTGGAGTTCACATAATATGAAAAATAAGCTTGGTAAATTAGTTTTTGCGTGTGTTGCGACTTTAATCACAATTGTGGCGACTAGTGGAATTGTTAGTGCGGATAGCACCAGCGTTCAGGTAGTTAAAGGCGACACGTTGACGTCACTTGCTAAGAAGTATAATGTCACGGTAAGTGCGATTAAAAGCGAAAATAATTTGAACTCTGACGTAATTAAAATTGGCCAAACTTTGGTAATTGGCGATGATAGCGCGACACCTGCCACTAGTACGGGTACAACCACAGTTACCCCCGCAACAACCGCACCTTACCAAGGCGTGGCTGAATATGCCCAACGCTTCATTGGTACGCATTATGTATGGGGTGGTATGAGTCCGCGTGGATTTGATTGCTCAGGTTTAGTCGCATATAGTTTTGCGCACAAAGCCGGTGTAAAATTACCACACAGTTCGGCCCGCCAAGCAGCCGTAACTAAGCGCATTGCCGTTGCCAACGTTAAAGCCGGTGATTTATTATTCTGGTCATCAAATGGCCGTGTCTACCACGTTGGTCTAGCAATTAGTAATAAGAAATTTGTCCAAGCCCCAGAAGCTGGTAAGCGGGTCGAAATTTCAAGCATTGCCAAATGGCACCCATCATTTGCCGGCCGTGTTAAATAATAATCAATAAACAGACGATGAAATCACACCAAGATTTCATCGTTTTTTTTTTGCTATATTTTTTCTACCGTGGGATTGTCGTTTCTGTACTGTTTAATCATCCAATTACTGAAGTTCAATTGTCAGTGGTTTTTCCATGCTACTGCGACCGGTGGTTGGTAACTGCTTTTTGCTAGTTACATTATTCCTAAGTAACGCAGTGGCCAAGTTTATTCAATCCCAGTCAGACAGAACGGAGCCGTAATTTTCCCCTTAGTTCATAAACTGTTCATAATTTTATGCTAATCTTAAAAGTAACTATTAATACGGATTGGAGATAAATGATGTTAAGAAAGTTTTTTGGATTGGATGATACTACTAAAGTCAATGCGGATGAAAAACAAGTCATCCCAACCGTAACCAGTTTTGAAGAGTTAAAAGACCGTTCATTTAAGGATGGATACATGACCCTCACGCCAGAAGAATTGCTACAATTGATGGCAATTGGTGCTAAACCGGGTGATTTGTTAACGCTGGATGAATTCGGCGATGTGACATTGTTAGATAACGACGGAGTGGAACGTAGTAGTGACCAACGTGCATTCAGAGTGTTTAGCGACGATGACACTGAAATCTATCAAGTGTCATCACAGAGTGTGGTTGACTATGAAATTGAAAATTATGGAAAAAGCAAGACCGAAATCTTAGCTAAAATTCCCAAACGCGTGGTTACCAGTGTCAATGATGAAGAAAAGACACTCGAACTATTGGCGGAAGCTACTAAAAAACTAACAAGTTTACAAAAGCGAACGGAAAAAATAGTAGCGAGCATTGCAGAATTCAAAGAATAGAGCGGTGGCTAGATGACAATTCAAAATAACCTCACGGCGACACTTAAATATGAAAACGATGCACTAGCCAACATGTTGGCACAAGTGTTACCAGATGAAGCTTTGATTGTGTTGCAAGGTAAACGGCTGGTCAATATTATCGATGCCGGCAGTGTGCTTGATCAGCCCGATAGTTCATTTAGTGTTCAGAAAATCGAACCACAAAAATTAACCGTGCGCGTTGAAGCGCAAAAAGGAAGTGTCCAAAAGCAAAGTAATGTAAATGATGCATTGCTGGCATTTACCGAATTGGAACAAACCGTCAGCAATAAAATTACCGCGATAACCCGAAAAATCAACCAACTTAAACCAACTACGTCATTGCTGCAAATTGAACAACTAAAAACAGAGTTATTGCGGGCTGAGTTTAAACTTGAGGCGGTTAAAAATGAATTTACAGAAAGATCAGCTGAAGTTTGGGATTTGCAAAACGAAATTAAGCTACATAAGCCAGCGCCAATTAGCGTCAAACCCAGTACCGATAACTTTAACGCAGCAATTTTGCAGGGGGAAATGCCAACGGTTGCTAGCGCTTTACTCGAACATAAAGGCAGCGAAATCAATCCGTTCATGGTTGGGGACACATTTATCCTACAAGAAGCATATACGTTATATGAAATCGAGTTTAATATTAAGCGGGCAATCACCGGTGAAGATGCAAAAAAACAAATTAAGCAGTGCAAAAAAATGGATTCATTCGCGGATGAATATAATCCGGATTTAAATGATTTATACGTCTTACATCTTACATTAACGGGAGATGACGTTAGGGACTATCTGGCTTATGTTGATTTATTTGGTTGGACTGAATCCGGGGACTATCGTGAACATGATGCATATATTATTGCAACTGAATATCGGAATGATTCGGTGCAAGTTGTAATTGGGAGTGTCTATGTAAAAGGCGTCAAACCGTTGTTGCGAATCAGCGACTCAGATGACTCGTATTATCGAATTGCCATATTGGGCTAGTTAGTGAGGGTGAATTAGTTGTAAGCATGAAAATGGAGGAGTGGCGATGCCAATTGCAAATTATTTAGATTTATCACAACTTTACGCCAAAACAGATTTAGTCTCACGGTTTGCCCGCGTGCTGGATGATGGGGATTACGTTGTTTTTCAAGATGATGAAATTAAATTTTTTAATAAAGGGCAAGCAAAATCCGTAGTAGTAAACATGGATGAAGTTGCTCGGACAGCTCATGAACTCGTTTATGTAGTTCACGAATGTACGCCGAAGCTGTCTAAAATTGACGATATTATGGCACAATGTGCACTCATAAAAGATAATATTGCCAAGCTGGAAGAAAATATTACAAAAATCGAAAAGGGAACTAATACATGTGTTACCCAAGATAACCGCATCACGCGGGAAAAGTGTCTGGCAGAGATAGGTCAGCAACTAGAAAACCAATTAGCCATGATTGTTAAACAGGAAACTAAGCTCAAGCAGCAAAATGAATTGAGTGCGGTTTTAACACAACAAATTGAACAAATAAACACTGAAAAAGAACGGCAGGAAGTCGACGCTCAGGCGGAAAATAATATCCTTAAACAAGGAAACCACGATTTTCATGGTGTGCCGCAACTAGGCGACTACTATGGGGGCGAAGAGAATCCATTGCCAGCGGGTGAATGGGGATGGATTGAACCCCGTGATGCCAAACCTAAGAACGCGGCAAAATTATTAGTGCGAACGACCGAGGTGGTTCGTGGTGAGCAAGCGGCCACGATTGCCCGTTGGAACTCAATTAATGATTCGTTTTCTTCTGGCGATGAGGATATTGATGAGACTGAAGATGAGTGGATTGTATTTGGCATTGAAATTTATCCAATTAATGTGAAACGGAAGCTTGCCGAAAAAGTCGCAAGTGATATTAATTTCTGGAGAGCAGCAACCATTGATGAGGATATAGAATATGAGCGTTACTTGTACTTACTAATATCCGAAAATATGGAAAGTAAGTTAATTCATGCAACTAAAACCCAAACTTCTATGAATTTGCTAATGATGGCTCAAGTAGGAATTAATGATGCTGTTCGTGTAGGAATTACTGATAAAGATTTTATGCCGCAATGGATTGAGGTCCGAAAAGCTGGGGAATAGCTAGTTTAATTGATGTTCCAATTAAACTCACCAACATTTACTGGATGCTTCATCCAAAACCGCTTTAACTACCAAAAAACTTGTGTTACACTCAATTGGTAATCAAATATTATGCACTAGGGGTGCCGTTTAGCGGCTGAGAGACAATGTCGACCCTTTGAACCTGTTGAGTTTGAACTCGCGTAGGGAAGTGGTTAAACATTGGCAGAGTGCCGCTGTTTGGCTGTCTTTATGCAGTCGAACGGCGGTTTTTTAGTGCGGTTGGGGGGATTGATCAGAAATAAAGCTAGGTGTGGGAGCGCACAACTAGTACTCAAATATTTTGCGAGGGAACCCGATTGTTGCATACAACGCCACGGGGTGAGAGGTAACTGGTAGTTACGACCGCTAATTCAAGTAGCAATTTGAAGAGAGGGTTTGGTCAAAAAATGACAAATGTATTGAAGCGCCAAGTACGCACGCGCAAATTAATCGCCACGGCAATTTTATCCGCGATGAGTTACGTCTTATCAACGGTATTTGTATTCCCAAATATGGCGCCATTTCAACATTTTATCGATGTTTTAGCAGCAGTACTCCTAGGTCCGGGTTATGCGACGGCCGCAGCAATTATGACGGGATTGGCACGGATGGGCTTTGAAGGTCGGCCAGCAACCAGTGTCGTCAGCATTTTGGTGGCACCAGCTTTGGCGGCAATCCTTTACCGACTGAGCGGAAAAATCTATATGGCGGTTATTGGTGAAGTAGTGGGGGTCGGCTTGTTTGGCGCCTTGTTCTCATATCCCGTGATGAAATTAATTTACGGGTTAGATTTACACCATTTCTATTTCTATATTCCGTTTTTCATTCCCTCGGCATTAGTTGGTGCAGTCCTCGGCGGCTGGGTTTTGTATTTACTGAATCATGGGCAGTTGGCTAAAATGCAACAAAGCTTTGGTACGCAGTTAGATGAGTGAACACGTAACAATTGACCGCAAATAAGCGGTCAGTTCCGATAGATTTTTAAATAAAAGTCCTGATTTCTATGCTAAGCGGGTTAGAAATCAGGACTTTTTTGACGTTCACGTCTGACGTGGAATTTATAAAATGTGATGAGATGTATGATGCTGCTGCGTGCCTACTCAAACTAACGAAGAGGCTGGAAACAGGCTGGACTTTAGCTCGCACCGTGATGGCATAATCAGTAACGGGTTTCGTTACTGATTATGGATTTGTGAAGATGGTTACCGCGTTAGCGAACCAAGCTTCGCAAACATTTGAAGACCGCACTGTGGCTTCAAATGCTTGTCTTCCATCACGGTGTCCAGACTGGTTCCAGACACGTAGTGGGAATCAATCTGAGACGCATATCTAAATTCCACGCTAGAAAAAAATAGCCCTTTTTTGATGCTTGATTTTAATGTTGTTAATTAGCTTATTGCGTATGACAAATCTTTTAATTGCTACATGCAAACAATGGGTTAAATACGCCCGAATTACATAAATTTCTTTACATGTTGCAGTGTACTACGTATAGTAATACACATGGCACACAAACATTGTGCTTAGAAGCATAGAAAGTTGGTGAAACTTTGAATATGAATCAAAAAAGTGGGCGACCACTTTATGAGCAACTCATGTATGGGATTAAAGAAGATATTTTGTTGGGGATTTTACAGGTGGGGGATAAGTTACCATCGGTTCGTGAAATGGCCCAACGACAATTGGTTAATCCGAATACAGTCGCGAAAGCATACAAGGCGTTGGAGGCGCAAGGAATTATTGAAACTGTGCTAGGGCGTGGCACGTTTGTCGCGATGCAGTTGAGTGGTGATGTGGATGATCGGCAGTTGCAAATTTTTAAGCAGCAGCTGAGCGAGCTTTTGACGGAAGCGACCTACATGGGATTAACAGAACAAAAAATGCAAGCTTTGGTTGCAGAGTGGTATGGGGGAAATCATGGAATTAAAAGTAAACAATTTAGCGAAAATGATTAATAAACATGTCGTATTGAATGACATTAGTTTTACGGTTAAGCAAGGTGAAGTTTTAGGAATTATTGGGCGGAATGGGGTTGGTAAAACAACGTTATTTCGGACGATGATGGGGCAATATTTGGCGGATCAAGGAACCGTGGGAATTGATGACCAGCTGGTTAGTGATGATTTGGAATTACGGCAAAATATGTTCTTTATTGATCAGCAGAATAATTATTTGACGGATTATACGCCAGCGCAGATTGCCAAGATGTATAGCTTGTTATACGACAAGTTTGACAGTGACCGATTTTTGACGGTAGTCCAAGAGCATCATTTGCCAATGGATAGTCGTTATCGTAGTTATTCAAAGGGGATGCAGGGGCTATTTAACGTCTTGTTGGCGCTTGCCTCGAAAGCCCAATTCATAATTTTGGATGAACCACTCGATGGCTTGGATGTATTAGTGCGAGAAACGGTGAAGCGCGTTTTGATAGATGCAGTGCAAACACAACATATTAGTATTTTGATTTCATCGCATAATTTAACGGAATTGGATACATTGATTGATCGAGCAATTATATTGGCTGACGCGCGCATTGCCCGTGAGTACACATTGGAATCATCGCGTGAAAATGCCCGCAAAATTCAATTAGTATTTCGTGAAGAAACCCCGGATTTCATTAGTGAATATGGAACGATAGTTGAACAGCGGGGGCGCGTTATTGTTGTGGTATTCAACGACTATAACCGCAAAATTGATGAAATGATCGCGCATAGCGCACCGTTGTTATTTGAAGATTTACCATTGAACTTGGAGGACTTGTTCCGGACGACGCTGGTTAATGAAGCGGATTATGTGTTGGAAAAGTAGGGGGAACGAAATGAAGTTATTTAAATTATTATGGCAACGTTATAAAGTGCTTGTCTTAACTGTGATGATAGTGATTGTGGGAAGCTTTGCAGTCACCACGGCCAATGATATTCATCAATGGAATCAAGCTAATGTGTATCTGCACTCAGAAAAATTTGCGCAACAATATACTGCGCATCCAGATGATTTTGATAGCTCGGTGCTAAATGATGATAGCAAAGTCGTGCAAAAACGAGTGAAGCCAATTAGTGAGATTCAAAAGCGGGGAACGGCGAAATTCTGGAATAATCAATTTAGTTATGCAGGTCCCCACAATTTGCGAAATATGCCACTCGAACCGTCGCTTTTTGTCTTAGCAATGATTTTGGTAGCGACATTTGTCTTACTGGTGATGGACACAGCCAAGAATTTCAATAGTCTATTATTCGCATCGCGGTACAAAAGGATATCAATTTTTTGGACTAAATTAGCAATTATTGTTGGTCTACCAACGTTATTGACGGTAATTGGTGAGGTACTGTACTTTGGTGCAATCTATCTCGCAATTCCAAATAGCGCATATAACGTTGGTGGGTATCTTACACCGATAAATGTGTTAGCAGTTAGCGCGTTCTTTATATTCGGAATTGGTTTGATTGTGTTAACTACGCAAATTATTGGCCAAACCCTGTGGGCGTTGATTTTAATTGGTGGCTTTGGTTTGTCGACAATTTTCTTTGCCCATGCGGTTAGCAATGTTTATCTCGACGTCGCAACAAACGTCCTGCATATGTCGACAACGGCGGCGCTTTCGATGATGGATAATCTGTTAACAGCGCAACGAATATTGATTATTGTGTTTGTGGTAGGTGTAATTGGTATCGTTTTTGCAAGCATTTTGTACAGTCGCTTCTCGTTTGAACGCAATGGTGATTTTGTAATGTTTGAAAAACTGAAGTGGCCCCTGTGGATTACCACTTTGGTATATACAACGTTCTCGATTAGCGAAGAAGTACAACCGTGGAACAACGGCTATATGCGCGCACAAATGGTGTATGTTATCTTGACGATTGGGGTGATTGTCTTTATCAATGCCGTGATGTTCATCTTAATTTTTAAACCACGTGTTGGCTGGTGGCACCGTAAAGTGGCATAACCATACAAAATGGCTCGATTTCTCCTTAGTGATCTAAGGGGAAGTCGAGCTATTTGCCGTGAGGTGAAAAGCCCGCATTGAGACGAAATTTTTGTAAAAGTGGCAACGTTAAGTCGCGTAAATTGTGTGTTAATTTGCAGAGGAGTAAAATTTAATTAGATAGTAAACGAATGCAAATATTGCAAAAAATTTAGAAAATGGGGAAAGTAAAATGAAACGATTTATAAAAATTCCGATGATTTTAGCGATGTTATTGGTAATGGCAATTTGTTTTGTAATGAATGCACCGAATGTTTCGGCGAGCACGTATAACAAATATTACACCGTAACCAACACCAATAAGAATTCCATTAAGAAAAAACATTTCGTTCACGATGGCGATATTCTGTGGGATGACACGACATACCATTACCAAGCTATCTCTTCATTGCCATATATGTATTTTATCTCCGTTGATGAGGCTGATTGGCAGTGGGCGGATGATTCAATTGAGGATTCTAGCGGCGTGATTTTCCCAACCGTCGATGAGTTTTTGTATGGCGCGAAGGGTGATTACCGTGTTTGGTACAATTCACATGCTAAACCAACCGCATACGCATATGTGAAGAATAGCAACGGGAAAATTGTTAAAACGTACAAAATTGGTCAAACTGCTAAAAAAATTAAGATTAAATCAAACCAAAAATTAAAGCTAAGCCATGCCAAAGCCACCCGGCAAAAAGTGACAGTGCGAATTAAGTACAAAAATAGTTGGACGGGTTCAACGATTAGTTCGAAAAAATATCGGATTAACAAAGGTAGTATTAAGCAAATAAAAACGGTTCGTGTAGCCGGTTACCAACCGAAGAAAATTAACAAAAAATATGTGATTAACAAGCGTAAGACATTGACGTTTAAATTAATGCCAAAAAAGGCGTGGGTCAGTGTTAAATTTGTTAATAGTCGCAACGCTAAATTAGTGGCAACTAAAAAATATCTGACAAAGCCGTACGCCAAGAAGTACATTGCAACCTTTTCAAAGGTGGGGTATCAAGTGAAAAAAGGTGCTACTTATCGAATTAATAATAAAGTGTTAACTGTGAAAGTAGTGCCCAAGCAATTTGTCTATACGATTAAATATCAGCTGAAAACTACAGATGTTGATGACGGTTATAATGAAACGATTAAATATACAACGCTTGAAAAAGGGCAGAAATCGGTCTACTATGACCAGCGATTTGTCTATACACAAACGGACGTTGATTATACGGGGGTGTTAAGCTACAAGGGTACAGATTATTTTCCAACTGGGAATCCGCTTGCGCTCCAGAATTATGACAATAGTAAGTATGAATATCACACGACGGTAACTGGTGATAAGGTTATTACATTCAAGTTTTCCGATGATGGGGGGGATTGGGACTTTCAATAAATAGTAATACGTGATTCAGCAAAATATGCCATTAATTAGGTGGCAAATCGAACTTAATCGCGAGAAACTTGAGAACTGAGGGAAATCCTTAGTTCTTTTTTTCGCATTTACTGGTAAAATTATATAGTTAAGGTAAAGTACGGAATATTTTTATAGCAAATATAAAATTTCGGTTAGTCGTGCAGGTACTTTTTGACTGTCACGCTGTTCGTTAATCAAAATAAATTAAACTGCTGGTTATTTAGATACCAGCCTAATGAGAAAGGACGTCGCTTAAATGAATTTAGAAGAAATGCGAGAACGTCAAAAACATATTCGGAACTTTAGTATCGTCGCCCACATTGATCACGGTAAGTCGACCATTGCTGATCGTATCTTAGATTTAACCCACGCAATTACGGCCCGTGAAGCGCAAGACCAACTTTTGGATTCGATGGAGCTTGAACGTGAACGTGGCATAACTATCAAGATGAACTCCGTCGAATTGCACTATGACGCTGAAGATGGTGAAACTTATGTCTTTCACTTGATTGACACACCAGGTCACGTCGATTTCCAATATGAAGTATCCCGGGCACTTGCTGCTGGTGAAGGGGCGGTCTTAGTTGTTGATGCGGCCCAAGGGGTTGAAGCCCAAACCTTGTCAAACGTTTACTTGGCGATGGACAATGATTTGGAAATCGTGCCTTTGATTAACAAAATTGATTTACCAGCTGCTGAACCGGAAAAAGTTCGCGCTGAAATCGAAGACGTCATCGGAATCGACGCTTCTGAAGCAGTTTTGGCTTCCGCTAAGCAAGGTATCGGCATCAAGGAATTGCTTGAACAAATCGTGAAATCAGTGCCTGCGCCAGAAGGTGACATTGAAGCACCATTAAAAGCGTTGATCTTTGATTCAGCTTACGATGCGTATCGTGGGGTTGTATTGACAGTCCGTGTGCGTGAAGGAATTGTGCGCGTTGGTGACAAGATTAAGATGATGCACTCTGGTGCGGAATTTGAAGTCACTGAAGTCGGCGTTAACTCACCAAAACCGGTTCCCCGCGATTACTTGGGTGCCGGGGATGTTGGTTATATCACCGCAGCTATCAAGGACATCAAGAGCACGCGTTCTGGGGATACTATTACGCACGTGAAGAATCCCGCTGCTGAACCTTTGGAAGGTTACCGGACGATGAAGCCAATGGTTTATTCTGGTTTGTATCCAACCGATAACGCCAAGTTCACGGATTTGCGCGAAGCCCTTGAAAAGCTCCAACTTAATGACGCTGCCTTGGAATTTGAACCAGAAACATCACAAGCTTTGGGCTTTGGTTTCCGGACGGGATTCTTAGGATTGTTGCACATGGATGTTGTGCAAGAACGATTGGAACGTGAATTTGACCTCGACTTGATCACGACGGCGCCTTCCGTGACCTACAAGGTTACCAAGAACGACGGCACACAAGTTGAAGTGGCTAACCCAGCCGAAATGCCAGAAGTTAGTTCAATTCGTTTTATCGAAGAACCTTATGTCCATGCTAATATCATGGTGCCTAACGAATATGTTGGGGCGGTCATGGATTTGGCACAGCGCAAACGTGGTGAATTTGATACGATGGATTACTTGGATGACTCACGGGTTAACGTGAAGTACTTCATACCATTGTCAGAAATCATCTTCGACTTCTTCGATAAACTCAAGTCAAACACGCGTGGGTACGCTTCATTGGATTATGAAGAAGCTGGCTACCGTCAATCTGACTTGGTAACAATTGATATCTTGTTGAATTCTGAAAAGGTCGATGCTTTGAGTTTCATCGTGCACCGTGATTTTGCCGCTGAACGTGGGCGTATTATTACTGGTAAGCTGAAAAACATCATTCCCCGCCAGAACTTTGAAATTCCAGTGCAAGCAGCCATTGGGGCCAAAATTATTGCGCGGACGAATATCAAGGCCTACCGTAAGGATGTTACCGCTAAGATTCACACCGGTGATCCTGACCGTCGTGCTAAGTTGTTAGACAAGCAAAAACGTGGGAAAGCCCGGATGAAGTCGGTTGGTACCGTTGAAGTACCGCAGGAAGCCTTCATGGCCGTTCTTAAAACTGAGGACGATGATGAGTTCAAGAAGGGTCACTAGACTAGTTTTTAGTAGCCATTGAATTTGCCGTCATAAGTTTAAAACAGGCTCTATTTCGTCTGACGTGGAATTTATAAAAAGTGATGAGATGTATGATGCCACTGCGTGCCTGAAAATCACATTGTGCACCGAGATGGAAGCACATGCCCAAGCCACGTGCTTATGCCTGAGATACGGCAACGCAAAACATTCCAGCAGTTTGTTTGTAACAAACAACTGAATCTAATCAAAAACCGATTAGATTAGCCTTCCAGGCTGAATGTCTGTCTTGGGCAATTCGGGATAGCTGGCAGTCTAATGGCTAAAGCCAAAAGACTGCTCACATTTGTAGCTACGCTGGACAAATAAGGCCCGGTCGGCTCTACCCCTCAGCGACAAACCCGACACGTGGTGTCAAGTTCGTCCCATCACGGTGTAAAGCCTGCCGGCCACAATGTGATTTTCAGTCACTCCGCTAGATAAGTGTGGAATTATTGATTACCGCTAAACCTACAGCACAGGATTACGGCATATTACTAGTCAGATTGCTTGCTCAAACTAACGAAGAGGCTGGAACCAGGCTGGACTTTAGCTCGCACCGTGATGGCATAATCAGTAACGGGTTTCGTTACTGATTATGGATTTGTGAAGATGGTTGCCGCGTTAGCGAACCAAGCTTCGCAAACATTTGAAGACCGCACTGTGGCTTCAAATGCTTGTCTTCCATCACGGTGTCCAGACTGGTTCCAGCCTCGTAGTGGAAATGGATCTGAGACACATAGCCAAATAACCCCGCAACCATCTGTAATCAGTGGCTACGGGGTTATTTTTTATAGATCAAATTGAGTTAAACAGTATTTGCGGCAGACAGCTATTTATTGGCTGAGCCAAACACATTAATGCGGTCGGTGAGGGCAGTTTCGATGGCTTTGACACCCGGCGCTAAGAATTTACGCGGGTCATAATTTTTACCGATTAAGTCTTTGTCGCTGAGAACAAAATCGCGGGTGGCTTGGTGAAAGGCGAGCTGGGCTTCGGTATTCACGTTGACTTTGGCGACACCGTGTTTGATGGCGACGGCAATTTGCGCATCAGGAACACCGGACGCACCATGTAAAACTAATGGGAAATCGTAACCAACGGCCTCATTAACTGCGGCTGCTAATTTTTCTAAGTGGTCCAAGTTTAAACCAGCCCAATTTTTAGGGTAAACACCATGGATGTTACCGATGCCGGCAGCCAAGAAATCAATCCCGGTTTGCGCCATAATTACGGCTTCGTCAATTGAAGCAATTTCACCTGAGCCGATAATACCGTCTTCTTCACCGCCAATTGTACCAACTTCTGCTTCAACGGAAACCCCAACGGTATGCGCAAATTCAATGATTTTTTGCGTCTTTTCCAAGTTGTCGGCGAAAGTTAAATTTGACCCGTCAAACATCACGGAGGTAAAACCGGCGGCGATGGCTGAAATTGCGGCTTCGTAGTCACCGTGGTCTAAGTGAATCGCAACCGGCACCGTAATATTCATGGCGCTGTCCAAGTTCCTAATTAGTTCAGCGACAGTTTTAAAGCCGCCCATGTATTTGATTGCGCCCATTGATGCAGCGATAATAACAGGTGATTGCTTGGCTTCGGCAGTGCGCAAGATGGCCTGTGTCCATTCTAAATTATTAGTATTGAAGGCACCAACGGCGTAACCATTGGCCCGTGCAGTTTGAACCACTTGTTTTCCTGATACAATTGTCATGTTATTAATCTCCCCTAAAATATAAAAATTGTGTTAAATTAGCGCTTAAGCCTATTCCCAGTGGGCTTTTGCAAAAGTTTCTACTGGTCCTTGCAACTGGAAGCGTGACGCGTTGGCGGCTTCCAAGGCGGCCCGCAAAGTTACATCATGCGCTTGATAATAGTTTGCAGTATCGATGAGCAGTTGGACTAACGTAGATGACCAGGTTAGCTGGGCATCAAAACCATACTGCACCCATGCAGTTCCAAGTGCCGCGTCGTCCCAACCGCTAGCCCCATGATAGGGACGGTCGTCAATTAATATCCCACCATTAGCTTTGGCAAGCGATTTATCATGGGTCATCACGACTTTTTTGTAAAACACGCTGTCTTCCGCCGCTCCAAAATACTGGGTTAACCACAGTATTTTATCGGACCATGCACTTGGGTTCTGCCAAGGCGCCGTTGACAGAATATATAAGTCAAAATGCTCAGCCAGTTGGTTAACCGCACTAATTGCATCAGGGACTGGTGGCAGCGAACGAAAAATGCCCGGGATTTGGTCAGGCTTTGCCACGTTAAAATTTGTTGGATCAGCTGTGTTCAAAATGGATAATGTATCGACTAAGACGTTATCCATATCGAGAAAAAGTTTTGGTTTTATCATACGTACCTCGTTTTATAAAATCATTTTTGTGAGCGCTTTCGTCAAATCAATATACTATCCTACTTGGGCGCTAAGGACAAGTGTTAAATTTAATTGGTATACATAAAGTTATGAAAGCTAGTGAGTTACTGTATAATTTTATAACGTATCATAGATTGGGGATGTTTGTTATGAATGCCTGTATATAAAGGGTTTAGAAGAAGATAAACTGGAAAACAGGCACAATCTAGTGAACGAACTGAATGAAAATAATCACGAAATTAAAATTGGTATAGCTTTAATTTTAAGCGATGATAATGCGAGTAATCAGCAAAAATAATGCGAACACAACGCTTTTTATGTATTGGGTAAACGTTAATTCAGACGCGATGTCAGGTTTTAATTTTTCAGTGGTAGTAATAATGAGTGAATTTACACAGATTATTGGTAAAATTAACTAGTAAGAAAATATTGCGGTTAGTGTGGCAATTTTAAAAAGAGGAATTTAATTATGACGGAACAAGCATATGTACCATTTTTGAATCAAGTCGCAGTTTATGGTGATAATTTGCGGGATGTTGGTGCTTACGTCGTTGAAAAACGTCAACTGACGGATAGTGACATTAAGGAAATTGTTGGCAATATTGGTAAATTAGCGGCGATTGTGTATGAAACATATCGTGTAACCGCTGAAGCAGACCAATTGCAATTGCCCGAATTTGCGGAGGAGGCGGATACACAAGTGATGGCGGATTTCGTGACCGCTTGGAGTAATAGTGTTGCGCTAACGGTTAAAGCAGCGAGTGAATTGAAAGCAACCATGGAACATGCTGAATTAGAAGTAATTTTCAATAAAACGTTTATGGCCACGCGTTTGACGAATGTATTACGTAAGCAAAATGTGGAATTTCTTGAAGCGCATAAATAGTAATGCCGAGGTGCCTGGACAAAATTTGTCCGAGCACCTTTTTGGGCGCAATTACCGCAAACCACAGATACGTGAAAAAACGGTTAGAATGATATAATTTAATTATTAAACAGGATATGAAAAGTTGGGGAAATGGGGAAGAATTTGATTTTCGTTGAGCGCCGAAATTGGGGCTAGTCTGTGGCAGATGAATGAAAGGATGTACACTAATGAATAAAACAACGCACACATTACTTGGAACGGTAGCGGGCATTGTCGTGGGTGGTCTTGGCATGAAATTAGCCATGAATGCCAAAGCAAAAGCTATGCCTGAAGATGTTGAACTAGATTGGAACCATTATCATCAGACCACTGATGGGATGGTTGTAAAAATAAAAGAAGTCGACGGGATTCTCCTAATTCCAGATACTGACTGGATAAAGCGCCAAATGGCTTTTCTGGCGGTAAAACTTGAGGAGTATGATATGGGATTGGAAGACGATCATCCAATGGGTGATATGACGCCTAAGGTTGAACCGGTTACAGGTGTCGAAGTGCTACATCCCTCAGCCAAGTTGCAAGATTTGAAAGCGCCAATTGCTGAAGTTGTTGACACTGCCGAATAAATACGGTCAGTCCTCGCGCTAATATCGAGGGCTTTTTGTGCGGGCTATGCGTACTTACTCAATAACTAAGATATGCTGGATTTTGCGAAGTGTTGATATATGCCCCCGCACAATAGGTGTATACTAAAACTAAACGATGTGAACAGGAGATTAGTGTAGCTATGGCACAAATGGATGAAATTACTCGTACGATTTTGATTCAAGATTTGGGACGTTTAAAGAAGAAATTTTATCACCCAGATTTCCGTGATCTTTATGATGATAAGCGTAACTATCACCACGTTATTCAAATCCTTGAAAACCGTGGCGTAACCATGGAAAGCATTGCCGAATTGGTTTATAACCGGCAAAAAAATTACACAAAAGATTTGTCGATGACGACCGTGACATACATGTTGTATGAAGTTTTGCAAAAGCGGGAAGTACAAAATACGATTATGATGGGCATTGCCATTGATATCGCAACGGAACAAGGTGCCTTTGCCTTTGATGAAGACTTAAATAATCAGTTAGTAAATGATAAAGGAACTTTTGGTTTGGATGAAGTGCTCGCAGAAAGCATTAGCCATACTTCAGGTAGTATTGGTCTTTCGAACGCCTATGGTTTGGATATTGCCAAGCAAGGAATCATCGCAAAATTAAATGATGAACAGGGTACTGAACGCAATGGTGTGAAAGTATCAAACACGTTCATTGACGATTTGGTTGCACATATTGCCGGTGCAACAATGGCGCGCATTGCCCATAAGTACCAAACAATTACCGATATGATTGAAGATTTGGAATTATCTGAAGAAGCATACGATGCATTGTAAATGAAAAAGTGCGACAAAAAATCTGAGGTCAATTAAGTGTTTGATTGCTTAGGATTGCAGTATTTTGTTGCGGATGAAAAGCTTGATTTCGATATTAGGAATCGAGCTTTTTGATTTAGGCGGAATTCAGGCTATATATATTCTGACGTGGAATTTATAAAATGGGATGAGATGTATGATGCCACTGCGTGACTGAAAATCACTCCGCTAGATAAGCGTGGAATTACTGATTACCGCGAAACCTGCAGCGACAAGGATTACGGCATAGTACTAGTCAGATTGCCTGCTCAAACTAACGAAGAGGCTGGTTCCAGACACGTAGTGGGAATCAATCTGAGACACATATCCAAATTTCACGCTAGAAAAAAACTTAGCCTATTTATTCTAACGTGGGCTTATCGTTTCTATACATTTCAATTATCGAATTACTGAGGTTCTATTATCAGTGTTGTTTTCCATACTGCTACGTCCTGTGGTTGGTAACTTTGTTTGATAGTTTGAGAATTATCACTAACTAACGGAGTGGCGGCAAATTACTTGGCGGGCGCAGCCTTTACACCGCGACTGGGGGAATATGTGTGTAGCACATATTTCCGCTGAGGATAAGATGAGGAGTCTTAGGAATTTATTCCTTAGAGTCCCAGCTTGTCCGAACCGCCCAAGACCGCACTTTGGCTTGGGAGGCCGCTTCCAGCGTGGTGCGCCAAGTAATTTACTGGCACGCAGTGGTCAATGTTATTCAATTCCACGTCAGACGGAATCGAGCTGAAATTCATCGCACGGTTGTATTTTACGCAACCGAAAGAATATAATTGAATAACTTCAATAAACTGAAAAAAGGGGATTTCTACCACACAAGTAGGATGTGATAACGAAAAATATGACAAAGACAAATAATCGCTTAGTTGTTGTGTCCTTCGATGCCATGGGGGCTGAAGATATCGCGGAGCATTTAGATTTGATGCCAAATGTGGCGCAGCTAATTGAACAAGGGACGCATGTGCAAAAAGTAACGGGTATTTATCCGACATTGACATATCCATCGCACACCACGATTGGTACAGGGGTCTATCCCAATCGGCACGGAATTATCAATAATACAAAAGTCCAACCAGAGCGTGGGGACGCACCTGACTGGTATTGGTATGCCAAGGATATTAAGGTACCTACAATTTTTGATCTCGCACACAAAGCTGGTTTGAAATCAGCCGCATTCCTTTGGCCAGTGCAAGCCAAAGCGCCGATCAATTGGAACATCGCCGAGATTTTTCCGAATCGAATTTGGACGAATCAATATCTCGTCTCGTTTTCAGCGAGTTCACCTTACTTTGCCTTTGACATGAATCGGCGGTTTGGCCATTTGCGTAATGGTATCCAACAACCAAACTTGGATGATTTCATTACCGCCGCGGCAGTAGATACGTTGATAAAAAAGCAACCGGATTTGACGGCAATTCACTTGGTTGATATGGATTCGCATCGGCACAAGTATGGCGTGCGTTCAGCAGAAGCCTATGCAGCCTTAGCACGCTTAGATCACCGTTTAGGGGAATTGATTGAAGCCACAAAAACCGCCGGAACGTATGCGCATACGAATTTCATCGTACTTGGTGATCACTTCCAGATTGACGTTCATAGCATGATTCATTTTAATCAATTATTTGAAGCCAAAGGGTGGTTGACTCAAGATGCCAAGCAGCACATCGCAAAAGATTGGCGCGTAATGGCGAAAACGACTGATGGCTCAACTTACGTTTATGTCCGTGATGCAACGTTAATTGCCGAAGTTAAGGCAGCAATTTCATCGCTTGAGGGAATTGAGATGGTAAAGTCGCCGGCTGAATTGGAGGCGTGGCACGTTAATGAACAAGCAACGTTAATGGTTGAAGCGCAAAATGGGTATTATTTCACCGATGAACTTAACCGCCCGGCAGTTGTTGAAACGGTTAACCGCGATGATATTTCAGAACCTGATCGGTATCGCGCAGTTCATGGATTTTATCCGGCAAAACCAGATTACCAAACGACGCTCGTATTGGCAGGGCCAGATGTGGCACACACAATCATTCCGGCAGCAAAGCTAGTTGATGAAGCACCAACGATGGCGGCATTGCTTGGGTTACACTTTGAAAATCAATTAGATGGGCATGCCCTGACCGAAGCGTTAAAAACGGAGGACAATTAATTGGCAAAAAATTCGACAAAATTGACCAAGCAAGAAAAATCTTGGATATTGTACGATTGGGCTAATTCAGGTTATGGGATTATCGTTGTAACGGCGGTTTTGCCAATTTGGTTGGTTGCGGTTGGTAAAAATGCTGGCTACTCGACCGCTGATACAACGGCATTTTGGTCATATGCCAATTCACTCTCAACGTTTCTAGTCGCAATTGCCGCACCAATTTTAGGTGCGCTGGCGGATTACGCGGGTTTCAAGCAAAGGCTGTTCACGATATTTACGACATTAGGGATTGTCGGAACAGCTGGTTTAGCATTGGTGCCCAACAATAAGATGTGGTGGTTGTTATTTGTTTTCATGATTGCCAATATTGGTTACAGTGCGGCAAATATTTTTTATGACGCATTTATAACTGATGTGACGACCGATGAGCGGATGGATCGCGTTTCAAGTAATGGTTACGGTTTTGGTTACTTGGGTGGTGTCATTCCGTTTCTGATTTTTTACGCACTGCGTGGCTTTATGAGTACGACGGCCGGCGTGATGTTTGGTTTTGTTCTAGCCGCAGCATGGTGGTTAGTCTGGACGGTGCCGATGTGGCGCAATGTTAAGCAAGCCAACTATTTACCGCTACCTGCACATCCGATTCAAGAAGCAGGTAGTCGGATTGTGAAAACGGTCAGTCACATTGCCCAATATCCTGAAATTGCCTGGTTCTTGTTGGCGTATTTCTTCTATATTGATGGGGTTAACACGATTTTTACCGAAGCATCGCTTTTCGGGAAAGCTGTCGGGATTGATACGACGACGCTATTAACGGTTTTACTAGCTGTCCAATTAATTGCCTTTCCATTCTCAATTTTATACGGGCGTTTGGCGAAAAAATTCAATACCCGTAATGTGTTGATTGGTGGCATTATTGTGTATGTCGGAATTGCGTTATATGCGTTATTTATTGAAAATGCGGCAGAATTTTGGGTGTTGGCAATTCTAGTGGGAACCTCACAAGGTGGGGTGCAAGCTTTGAGTCGCGCTTACTTTGGCCGTTTGGTGCCCAAGGATCATGCTAGTGAATTCTTTGGTTTCTACAATATTTTTGGCAAATTTTCAGCGATTCTCGGACCAGTCCTGTTTGGGGCAGTAGCGCAATTAACTGGTCGTGTGCAATTAGCGGCTGGTTCGTTAATTATTTTGTTTGGGCTTGGCTTAGGAATCTTCTTAGCGCTACCACGACTAGTCTCGAAGGTTCAAGCTAAGCAACCGTATTAGGTTTGATCACAAGCGAACATTCTGCTTGCAAATACGGGTTAAATCGACTATATTTATCTAGAACAATATTGACTGATGACAAAGAAGAGTACGGTAACTTTAGTTCAGAAAGTCGGCGGATGCTGTGAGCCGATCTAGAAAAACCTGAAAGACACTTTAGAGGTCCAGCTTAGCTGCGTTTCCCGCGTTAAGGGATGAGAACCAATTAAGGTGGTACCGTGCTCTTGAGCGCCCTTATTAGCATTTATTTGCTAGTAGGGGCGTTTTTTTCGTTTTTGCATTCGTAAAATAGAAAGGTGTTAAAGATGGCTAAACAATCATTCCAAAAACCAAAAGGTACTGCAGATTTACTACCAGGTGAAAGTGAAAAATGGCACTACGTTGAAGAAACTGCGCGTCTGCTTTTCTCTGATTACCAATACCATGAAATTCGCACGCCATTATTTGAAAGCTTTGAAGTTTTCTCACGTTCAGCGGGGGATACTTCTGACGTTGTTACCAAAGAAATGTACGATTTCCACGATAAGGGTGACCGGCACGTTGCTTTGCGTCCTGAAGGTACAGCCGGAGTTGTGCGCGCATACGTTGAAAACAAATTATATGCACCAGAACAAGCCAAGCCTTACAAAGCGTTCTACATTGGACCGATGTTCCGTTACGAACGTCCACAAGCAGGCCGGATGCGTCAATTCCACCAAATCGGGGTTGAAGCTTTTGGGGCCGATTCAGCGGCTTTGGATGCTGAAGTGATTGCAATGGCGGTTGATTTCTTCCAAACGCTTGGTTTAACAACTTTGAAAGTGGCAATCAACTCACTTGGGGATGCCGAAACTCGCGCTAATTACCGCCAAGCATTGATTGACTTCCTAGAACCACACTTTGATGAATTGAGTGATGATTCAAAGGAACGTTTACACAAGAACCCATTGCGTGTCTTGGATTCTAAAGATGAAAAAGACCAAGAATTTGTTGCCGATGCACCATCAATTTTGGATTACTTAACTGATGACGCAAAAGCGCACTGGGAAAAGCTCCAAACAATGTTAGATGCCTTGGGAATTGATTATGAAATCGACTCATCGATGGTGCGTGGCTTGGATTACTACAACCACACAATTTTTGAAATTATGACGAATTCAAAAGCACTTGGCCGTGGCTGGACTACGATTTCTGGTGGTGGTCGTTATAACGGGATGGTCGAAGAATTTGGTGGCCCCGAAACTTCAGGAATCGGCTTTGGTATCGGACTTGAACGTTTGATGCTCTTGCTCGAAAATGAAGACGCACCATTGCCAGATGTTGATCCACTTGATTTCTACGTTGTTAATATTGGCGAAGAAACGGACGTTGAAGCGTTGAAGCTTGTTCAAGGAATTCGTTCATATGGTTATTCAGCTGAACGCGACTATCTTGACCGCAAGCCAAAAGCGCAATTTAAGTCAGCTGACCGCTTGAACGCGCGTTACGTAATTACGATTGGACCAGAAGAATTGGCCAATCAAACGGCTAACTTGAAGAATTTGGCAAATGGTGAAGAAGTTAAAATCACCTTGGCGCAAGTTTATACAGAATTACCAGATTTAGTGGATGATGGCGGCGACCAATTGGTTGAAGTTGAAATTGTTGAAGATTAAATAAAAATTTTTACGTGCACGTTAAGCAAAAGGAAGTCATTTGGGCTTCGTTAAAGTAAATGAAATTATGAGGGATAAATTATGAAACGGACCACATATGCCGGTTTAGTTGACGAATCATTCGTTGGCCAAGAAGTAGTTTTGAAGGGTTGGGTACAAAAGCGTCGTGACTTAGGAGCATTGATTTTTATCTCATTGCGTGATCGCGAAGGAATCGTTCAATTAGTATTCTCTGAAGAATTCAGTGCGGATGCCTTGAAGGTTGCCGATGAAATGCGTTCAGAATACGTCATCGAAATTCACGGGATGGTGAAGGCACGTGACGCCAAGGCAATCAATGCTGATATGAAGACGGGTAAAATCGAAGTTGAAGTTCACGAAGCTTCAATTTTAGCTGAAGCCAAGACGACGCCATTTGAAATTGTTGATGGAGTTGAAGCTTCTGATGATTTACGTTTGAAGTATCGTTACCTTGATTTGCGTCGTCCAGAAATGCAACGCAACTTGAAGATTCGTTCAAAAGTAACAAAGGCCACGCACGATTTCTTGGATGAAGAGGGTTTCTTCGATATTGAAACGCCATACTTGGCTAAATCAACGCCAGAAGGTGCCCGTGATTACTTGGTACCTTCACGGGTTTACCCAGGTTCATTCTATGCATTGCCACAATCACCACAATTATTTAAACAATTGTTGATGGGTGCCGGCTTTGATCGTTACTATCAAGTGGCACGCGCCTTCCGTGATGAAGACTTACGTGGTGACCGCCAACCAGAATTTACGCAACTTGATGTGGAAATGTCATTCATGGATCAAGAAGAAATCCAAGAACTCGTCGGTGCATGGGTTGCACGGATTATGAAGGATGCCATCGATGTTGATGTGCAACCAGAAGATTTCCCAGTGTTGGATTGGGCAGAATCAATGGCACGTTTTGGTACCGACAAGCCCGACTTGCGTATCGCTTACGAACTTAAAGATATCTCACCAATTGCCGCTAAATCAGCCTTTGGCGTGTTCAGTGGTACAATCGAAAACGGCGGGGTTGTAAAGGGGATTGCTGTCCCTGGTGGTGCCGACAACTATTCACGTAAAGACCTCGACAAGTTGACCCAATACATCGAACGTTTCGGTGCCAAGGGACTTGCATGGGTGAAGGTGACTGATGATGGTTTCAACGGACCGGTGGCCAAATTCTTGAACGACCAGCACGATGAAATTGTCGCTGCGATGGACGCTAAAGTTGGTGACATCTTGCTTTTCGTTGCGGCCAAGGAAAAAGTTGTTGCTGGTGCATTGGATTACTTGCGTCGTCAAACGGCAGCTGACCTCAACTTGATTGATGAAAACAAGTGGGCATTTGCCTGGGTTGTGAACTGGCCATTGTTTGAATACCAAGAAGAAGACGATCGTTGGATTGCGGCCCACCACCCATTCACGATGCCTAACGTTGAAGATTTACACTTCTTGGACGAAGGCGAAGACCCACACCAAGCGCACGCACAATCATATGATTTGGTCTTGAATGGTTACGAACTTGGTTCTGGTTCAATCCGTATCCACACAATGGACGTCCAAGAAAAAATGCTGAAGGCCCTTGGCTTCACTAACGAAGCAGCGCACGAAGCATTCGGTTTCTTGTTGGATGCCATGGAATTTGGATTCCCACCATTGGGCGGAATCGCCCTTGGACTTGATCGCTTGGCAATGCTCTTGGCTGGTCAAGAAAACATCCGTGAAGTGATTGCGTTCCCTAAGAATGCCTCTGCAAAGGACGTTATGAGCGATGCGCCACAACCAGTTGCTAAACAACAAATTGTGACAGATCTTGGTTTGACAGCACCAGTTTACGCTGAAAATGCTGGTCAACCTAATATGGCTGAAGAATAAAAATATTAATTAGGGCTCAACATTGTTTTTTGAAATGTTGAGCTTTTTTTGCGGTCTATTTCGTCTGACGTGGAATTGAATAAATTTGGCCACTGCGTGTCGGTAGTTAGGAATAATGTAACTAGCGAAAGTAGTTACCAATCACAGGCTGAAGTAGCATGAAAAAACCACTGACAATAGAACTCAGTAATTGGATGATTGAAAGGTACAGAAACGACAATCCCGCGCTAGAAAAAATAACCATTTTTATTTGAATTTGTTTTGTTAATTGAGGGCGGGTTCGGTAAAAAATATCGGGTTAGTAAAAGCATTGTGCGATGCGGGCAGATATTTTTATGACTACTAACTTTGATCTTTTGAAATTGGACACAGCTTGAACAGCAGGCATGTACGTTAATAAGCCGAATCTCTACCTTGCTAAGATAAGGAGAAATTCGGCTTATTTTGTAGGCTGGACAATTTATGTCCCAGCCCCAATCGGTATTCACTTTGCGATGATTCTTTCGCCAGATCTCAATAATGTCGCATATTTGTTCAAATTATCATGAACAAATTTGTTGCGAGGGTTTTCGTGTGACGTAACTTTCATCCAGCGGACACTTGAAAAGAGTTGCAACAATTCATAAAGTTCAGCCCATAGTTCTTTATTGGTAATATTGGGACGTGGGGATGTGTTGTACCAATCATCAAGCTGAAATGTGTTCACGCGCGTAATGAAATCTAGGCGATCGGTACAAATGGTTAAATTTTTGTGCCGCTTGTTGACAGGAATGGCGTTCAACCCAGCAATGATTGCTAGTAGTTCTTGCGTTGTGGAATTCGGTTCATATGATGCGGTAATTTCTACATCGCGTGCGATACCATCCATTAACATATAGCCTAAAATGCCAATTCCTTTTTCGCTCGAGTCACCATTTGAACCTTTACCGTCCGTGATAAGGAAGATAGTATTTGGGTTTGGACTTGGAATAGCTTCAGCTTGCGCTAAATCCGCTACGAATGGTTGCGATTTGATTTGCAACTCTTTGGCGTTTGCAATGCGTACTGAAGGCCGGAGCGAATGAAGCAAGGTGGTCGCTTTATGCATGAATTGCTTAAAGTTATTACGTTTTTTCTTATCACGTACGGTTAATTCATTTACATCAGCAATCATTGGTGATGCAGTTTCTTTAATTGGTTGCGATTTAGTCTCATTCACCACTGCATGACCAGCGGCATCGCGCTTGATATTCGATTTGAAATTCGCGGACTTAACATACGTTGTAATCTGCTTATCAAGCCAAAGTTGAGCTTCTTTTTTAGTATCAAAACTAACTTGGGTTGCAAATGAACGCCCCACTATCCAAGCATTGCTAGGGGTTGGTAGTTCGTTTCTTTCGAATATGCCCTCGTGAGTTCCGTTAAATATTGCCATCCAATGTTTCTTTTTAGTGACCATGCCAAGCTCCTTCGTTTATTATTTCTGGAAATTATCGCTATCAGCAAATATACAAAGTAAATCAAAAACTAGCGTTCGAAAAAAATTTAGGAAAGGGGAAGGTTAGTAATAATCTAAATTAATTAATTGCCTTAGTTGCTAAGATTATCTTGGTACTTTTTTAATTTATTGTACAAATTGCTATAGTCGTTAATGGAAACTAAAACAGTATCTTTAGTTTCGTCTGCCGGGTCGCTTATTAAAATGGGGGAGCCATCTTTGATGCGATTCATCACTTCAGCGAGATTTTCCGCCAAAAATTCAGGAGAGAATAGACGCCCGCCACCCCATGCTAGTTTTTCAAAGGTTCCATCTGACTTCAGCAAAGTTTTTTCTGGAAGTTGAAGGGCAGTAGGACCGGCCAGAAGCAGATTATGAACAGAAGATTCAAGCGCTTGCTCAATGGTTAGGTGCACACTTTCGGCATATGCGCTAACGATTGCGTATTGATCTTCTGTGAATTCGACAGTTAGTGTTGTTATTTGTTCGCTTTTGTTGTTATTAGTCATTTTTCTCCTCATATTTCTTTGAGAGGGCGTGTATACGATTTTCTTCGTCTTGCATCAGCTGACACAATTTTTCTACAAATGCATCGTATGTTCTGATTTTAAAGGTTTTACGCCAAACTTCCGATGAAATATAAAATGTGGCATTCCTTTGGTATAGGTAAAATAGAAACTTGCACGCAGTATCACAGTCAACAAGTCCTGTTGAACGGAGGTCGAAACTGTAAATATAATTAAGACAATCGGTTGGGAAGAAGCTTGTTTTAAATGTATCAAATACTGTTTCTCCTTTTTGAATCCAAAAAGTACCGCCAAGTGGACTATAGCCGATTGTGATTTTTTCATTTATGAGAATGTCATGATATGGGTGGTATTTGGTTACTTTGTTTAGAACTTCTTTAAAATCAAGGGGATTAACAATGCCATTTGCACGCTGCTCTTTATAAAGGTTCACATATTTATTTGAGTAAATGAGAGCGTCATCTTCAATGTTGTGTTTGTAAATAATTGGCAAATAGCCATTTTGTGGTATCAATATTTTTTCACGAATCTCCTCGGAGCTAACATTGGTAATTTCGGGCAGTTTGAAAAGTACATTATCTGGGATCGGTGTTTTACCATTTTCCATCCTACTGTATTGTACGCGAGAATAATTGAGTAACTCTGACATTTGATCTGATGTGAGATGCGCAGCAACTCTGGCATTTTTAATAAAAGTTGTTTTTTTCATAATTTCCTCCGACTACATTTAACTTTATCGCAAATTACCAATGATGTCTGTAACATGAATTTGATGCCTTTGGATGCTTAACGATTGCTGTTATACCAACGTTTGATGCATATTATGAGCCACATTTTAGCAAATGTTGTAGTCAACCAAACGATGATGTTTCAATTATTTATGCCCGAGTTATATGAGTGGGGGCGGTTGGAAGTGATAACTTATTCAGCCGTCATGTGCCCCGGATTGTCATGGATAATAGTTTGTCAGGTAGTCGTGAAACTTGAAGATGCGCTGCAGTAACTAGTGTTTGATACCACAAGTATACAATAAAGAACGAGCCAATGCGAATTTTTGTTCTTGTGCGATGATACTTTTTAAAAAGCGATGTTGAATCCCGCTTTGGATTTATTAATATTTAAGAATGAGCAAGTCACGCTCGATACTGCATTGGCAACAACAGGCGAATAGGGGTCTATACCGGACTTGTAGTAAGCAATTTTAGTGAAGTATTACAGCTGTTTGGGGGGATACTAATGAACTTAACTGAGTTGCGGTCAGTATTTAAGCCTGCGCACACTACGCCGGATGTTAAGCCTAAATGTAAAGTTTATACGAACCTAAATTAGCTATGAAAATGGCGCTTGCTTCGATATGATAAGTTCATGAGTTTAAACGAACAAGAGGGTTGAAATGAACGAAAAACAAGCACTAGCCTTGCAGGAATTTAACCGCGCAAGTGAGTTGTTCAGCGTCTTGGCTGAACCAACGCGCCAACAAATAATTGTTTTATTAGGAATTGAGCATGCCGGGCTCAATGTGAAGCAGATTACCGCCGAAATGCGCTTATCACGGCCAGCGGTTTCACACCACTTGAAGGAATTAAGTCGGGTGGGAATGATTCAAGCAACTAAAAAAGGTACGGAAAATATTTATCAACTAAAACTGACTGAATCGTTAAATCAATTTGAATATTTAATTGATGTCATTCGGGAGTCGTGTAAGAGCGCAATTGCAGAAGAGGAAACATTATGAAAGCACAACTAATTCGCCGTTATGGCAAAAATGAAAAAGTCATTATTAATGAAGTCGCCATGCCGATTGTTGGCGACAATGACGTTCTAGTTGCCATCAAAGCCGCCAGTGTTAATCCTGTCGATTTTAAAACACGCAACGGTATGACCAAAGGTATCATGAAAATCGCCTTCCCAATGACGATGGGGAATGATTTTGCTGGGGAAGTAACCGCAGTTGGGGCACAAGTTACGCAGTTTAAACTTGGTGATCGGGTTTATGGGCGACCACGGACGACGCGCACTGGAACATATGCAGAATACATCGCGGTTAATGAGGCGGAACTTGCATTGATGCCCACTAACTTGAGTTTTGAAGAAGCCGCCTCGATTCCATTAGTTGGTTTGACTTCATATCAAGCGCTGACCGAACAACTAAACATTCAAGCGGGTGATAAATTATTTATTCCCAGTGGTGCCGGTGGTGTTGGTACAATCGCCATTCAAATCGCCCATCTGTTGGGTGCCCGCGTCGCAACAACTGCCAGCGAAAAATCAATGGCGACGCTAGCTCCATTTAATCCAGAAGTGGTGATTGACTACCGGAAACAAGATTTTAGTGAAGTGCTGCACGATTATGATGCCATCTATGATACTCGGGGTGGTGATGACTTAGTCAAAAGTGTCAAAATTTTAGCGCCACATAAAGCTGTCGCAACGGTGGCGGGAATGCCTGATCGCAAATGGGCGCAAGCTGCCAAGCTCCCACTCAGCAAGCAGCTAATGATTGGGGCAATGAGTCGGAAAGCCACGCAAGCTGCTAAAAAAGCCCAAGCGGAGTATAAATTTTTCTTCATGCGCCCAAGTGGTGAGCAACTAGCTCAATTAACCACGTGGCTTGAAGCCGGCAAGATTGTGCCAGTAATCGACCGCGTTTTTGATTTCGCCGATGCCCAAGCCGCACTAGATTACGTCGAAGCAGGGCATGCACATGGTAAAGTGATTATTAAAATTAATTAGCAATACGAGGCCGTGGAGATAACGTAATCGACCCTTGTGCAAAGATAGTCCTGATTTTACCTTAGCTTTTTGTGAGGTAGAAATCAGGGCTATTAACGTGAGTTCACACGAATAAAAAGCAAACATGTTCAGTGTGACATTGGTAACGGCACGCAAATAGGTCTACAATGAACTTATAGTAAGCAATTTTAGTGAAGCATTACAGCTATTTCGGGGGAAATACTAATGAACTTAACTGAAGCGAATATTTCAATGCAAACGCTTTTTGAGCAACTGGAAAAGCGCCGTTTAAATCCCAAATATTATCAAGGCATCGCATTTCACGATAACAGTGCCATTGCAATTACACTTGCAGAATACTTTACGCCAAAATATTTGTACGTTGCCAAGCATATGAATAATTTTTCAAAATTACAACGTGGTTTCTCAACGGTAAACACAATGCTTGTTGTTCTGATTGGGTTGGGGGCGATTCATCAAGTGTTGCCAGCAATAATAGTTGGCATTGTGCTATTGGGGAGTGAATATATCTATCGTATGGGACTACTGGTAACCCGTAATTCCAAGACGCCACTGAGTTACCACGAATTCAATTTATTGTTACAACATTATGATGAGTATCAGCAATTATCAGACGAAGCGATGGTTTCAACTTTAGCTAACGAACTACTGGAAGCAAACAAGCAACAGCGGAGCTTCCAAAAAACGGAAATTATCCGAAATAATATGGCGCGCCATACTAAAAGCATGGTTTCGCGCTACGACAAAATTTAAAGATTACGAATATTTGTTGATAAGAAAGATTAATGTCGCTGAGACTATGCGGTGGTATTTTTGCTAGATTCACATTTTTGTCTGTTAATTGTATGTTATGATACACTCGTAACATATATCTGGGGTGCCACTCGGCTGAGATAATACCCATTGAACCTGGTGGCTAAAACCGGCGTAGGAAGATATTAGCGAATTTATGTTAATTTGAACTTGGTTCAATGAGAGTTTTGAGTTTGGTGGTCGCTTTTTATTGTTACAAAATAAATGAAGCGGGGATTATCATATGAATTCAAGTATTGCGATCCAAATTTTGCCAATTGTGGAAGATAAGAACGAAGTGATTCGGATTGTCGATGAAGTGATTGCTTATATTGATGGCACGGGAGTAAATTACCAAGTGGGGGCATTTGAAACGACGCTCGAAGGTGATTACGATCAACTGATGGATATTTTGAAAAACATTCCACTAGTTGGTACCAAGGCCGGCGCTGACTCAGTTATGACTTATGTAAAAATTAATTATCAAGCAGCCGGTGATGTCTTAACAATCGCCAAAAAGACCGACAAATATCGTTAATGCGAGACAACCCGCGACCTTAATTGGTTGCGGTTTTTTTAGGAGTAAATACTGGAATGTTAGAGGCTCAATTACGTCTGACTTGGAATTTATAAAATGTGACGAGATGTATGATGCCACTGCGTGCCTGAAAATCACATTGTGCACCGAAATGGAAGCACATGCCCAAGCTGCTTGCTTATGCCTGCGAACCGGTAACGCAAAACATCCCAGCATTTTGTTGCACAAAATACTGAATCTAATCCTAACGCGATTAGATTAGCCTTGCAGGCTGGATGTCTGTCTTGGGCAATTCGGGATAGCTGGCAGTCTAATGGCTAAAGCCAAAAGACTGCTCACATTTGTAGCTACGCTGGACAAATAAGGTCCGGTCGGCTCTACCCTCAGCGACAAACTCGACACGTGGTGTCACGTCCCATTTCGGTGTAAAGTCTGCCGGCCACAAAGTGATTTTCAGTCACTCCGCTAGATAAACGTGGAATTATTGATTGCCACTAAACTGGTAGCGCCAAGGATTACAGCATATTACTAGTCAGACTGCCTGCTCAAACTAACGAAGAGACTGGTTCCAGACACGTAGTGGGAATCAATCTGAGACACACATCCAAATTCCGCGCTAGAAAAATTTTAACCAAAATATGACGCAGTTCAATTCCATGGTGTCGTTGGGATTGAACTTTTTTGATTATCTTCAAGTTTTTCTAATTGTGTGGTTGTTTTTATAAATCCGAAAATTGAAAAATATAAGGTAAACCGGTGAAATTGTCAAAGCCGTAAAAACAACTATTTTTCTTGAATAGGCGTTTTTGTTCTTAAGAAGAAAATAGACCGTTCAGCGGTTGCGACTTTATAGCGTTAAGAAAGAATAATGCGGTTTAAGAAAATGTGAATCTAACGCCAATAAAAGGGTTAATATGTCCTTAAAAATGGGATTGAGAATTAATGTTTTCCAGCTAAGGCCATTGTTGGATAGAGGAGGGGCAAATGATTGAAATACAAAGTGTATCAAAAATTTTTGGCGATAAAAAAATTTTGAATAACTTTTCAATGAATATTGGTGCAAATGAAATAGTTGGAATTGTGGCGCCAAATGGAACGGGAAAGTCAGTACTTCTTGAGCTTATTATTGGAAAACTAAAACCGAACCAAGGTAGCATCTCGGTGTCTAATGAAGTGACGCACAATATATATTATCAACCGCAGTCGGACAATTACCCGGAAAACATGAAAGTTAAAGAGGTTTTGAAGTTGTATGAGAACGTTTATGCATTGCATTATGACAAAAATATTTTTAACGACTATATAAATCAATACGGTTTAAGTGAGTTACTAGATAAAAATGTGACGCAGCTTTCTGGTGGTCAACAGCGTAAATTAGGAATCGTATTAAGTTTATTATCGAATGCGAGTCTGTTAGTCCTTGATGAACCGAGTGCGGGGGTTGACCGAATTAGTATTAATACATTTCGTGTAGATTTAAAAAAAGTGAAGGGGTCGGTAATAATGACGTCGCATAATTCAGAAGATTTGTTAATATTATGCGATAAGTTGTTCTTTTTGAGGGATGGTCAAAGTGTAAAAGTGTTAACTAGTTCGCAGTTCACGCATTTTAATGAGGAGTATGACAAATTGTATGGGGGTGCCGATTTATGATACCAACTCTTGTTCGATTGGAATTCAATAAGGTGGTACGTAATCGCCGTTTTTTAATTTTTACGATTGTGATTCCGACTTTGTTTTACGTTGGCTTGAAAATTTCTATGGGGCGAATTAACGGTTTTTCTACGGATTATTTGTTTTATATCTGTGTAATGTATGGCATGTTGGGCAACAATATCGTGACAATGAGCACACGCATTGCGAAAGAAAAAAACTTTTTCTTCAATTTGTATAAAACGACGACGTTTAATATTGTTCAAAATACAGTAGTGCAATTCATGACGCAGGCAATTTTAAATATGATTGTTAGTTGCTTGTTAGCTATAGTCGGCACATTATTTTTGAACTTAACATTAAATTTACATTTGTTGTTGAACTGGTTCTTGGTTTACTTATTTTGCAACGTTTTCGTTTTTATTGGGGTTTTATGTGGATATGTGTTTGATTCAGTTTCTTTACAAACAATTACGAATCCCTTGTATATGGTTATTGTATTACTGAGTATGCCTGGCGGATTAGTTGCTATGTTGCCTGATTTTGTCCGCGATACTTACAATGTTTTTCCCGGGCATTTGTTGTGGCTCTTAGTAGAGCAAGTAGGTGAAAGTGAATTTTCATTCGTCACATTTTCTGAGTTGATTGGATACTTGGTAGCAATTTGTGTGGTAGCATCGGTCTTTCTAGTACTACGGCAAAAACAAGCGATGAGTAGAACATGAAATTTGATAAATGAAAGGTCGTAAATTCAGACTTATTAAACCATATAAACTATTTATTAATGAAACCCTATCATTTTCCGCTAATGTTCGTTAAAATAGTTATATAAAGTAAAAGCGTTCATTAATGTTCGCTTTTAACTGATAAAACAATCAAGTAATGAAAAATATGGGGATGATTAGCAATGAATAATGCAATGAGTGTGTTTGATTACGAAGATGTCCAATTGATTCCAAACAAGTGTATTATCGAAAGTCGTTCGCAAGCGGAAACGTCAATCGAATTTGGGCCACGGACGTTCAAGTTGCCAGTTGTGCCAGCCAATATGCAAACGGTGATTGATGAAGCATTGGCTGAGCATTTGGCGAGTGAGGGATATTTCTATGTAATGCACCGTTTCAATCCAGCGGGGCGGTATGATTTTACGGTCGACATGCAAGCGAAAGGGTTGTTTGCCTCAATTAGCTTAGGCGTTAAGGCAGATGATCGTGAGTTGGTTGAAAAATTTGCAGCGAACGGTATTACGCCTGAATATATCACGATTGATATTGCGCATGGACACTCAGAATCAGTGATGGCGATGATTCAATTCATTAAAATTAACTTGCCTGAAACGTTTGTCATTGCGGGTAATGTTGCGACGCCAGAAGCAGTTCGTGATTTAGAAAATGCGGGGGCTGATGCGACCAAGGTGGGAGTTGGCCCAGGAAAGGCTTGTATCACTAAGCTGAAAACCGGCTTTGGGACAGGTGGCTGGCAATTGGCAGCACTGCGTCTTTGTGCAAAGGCAGCGAGAAAACCAATCGTGACGGATGGTGGAATTCGTTACAATGGTGATATTACCAAGTCAATTCGTTTTGGCGCAGACATGGTGATGATTGGTTCGTTGTTTGCGGGGCATGATGAAACCCCTGGTGAAATCGTGGAAAAAGACGGCGAAAAATTCAAGACGTATTTTGGTTCCGCATCACAATTTCAAAAGGGTGAATATAAAAACGTCGAAGGTAAGAAGCTGTTTGTGCCATATCGTGGTTCGATTGATAGCACCTTGCGTGAAATGCGCGAAGATTTACAATCATCAATTTCGTACGCCGGTGGTCGCGAGTTATTAGATTTACGGCAAGTTGACTATGTGATCGTTAAAAATTCAATTATTAATGGTGATAGTTACTAGTATACGTGTTCTGAGACTGCCTGATTTCGGTTAGACGGTTTTTGGCATGGGTGTAACTAAGCGACTTAGTTCAGGTGCGAAAATAAACTGCAAAATAATGAAAACGGTTTCTTCACATAATATTCCGAAATAAATCCTTGCTTCGAGTGGGTGTTAATCGTTATTATTAAATTAATCACATAAACTAATCTGACCCACGAGAGGACTGAATATGGCTACTGCAGAAGAACTATTTGAAGCATACTTCACTAATAATGCGAATCACACGTTGGCATTGGCAACCGCAACTGCGGATGGCGTGCCCAATATTCGTCACATTTTTTATGCACCAAATCCAGAACAAATGAACCAATTTTACATTGCGACGATTCACACTTCACCCAAAAACCATGAATTTGAGGACAATGATAAGGTTTCGTTCATTACACCAGTTAAGGAAGATGGCGTTGGGTATGTTGCGTCAAATTCAGCGGTCATTAAGAAGTCAGCTAAACAATTTTCTGAGATTGAACCACTTTTGGCGGCCCGTTTGCCTGAAGGGTTCCAATTTAAGGGTAACGATGATGCGATGAACGTGTATGAAATTACATTTGCATCAGCGAAAGTTTCAGATCGGAACGGCGCTCAATTTCTGGAATTTGCTTAAGCGAACAGATATAAATTAAAAATAAGAAATGCTGGTGTCGGATAATAATCCGATGCCAGTTTTTTGCGTACAACTGAAAATAATAAAAATTTGGTTTTTATGACTAAAACACGAACGATAAGAACGTTCGCTTCTGTATTGTTCTGTTTGATATAAAAACTTAAATTAAAGATAACACGATTAAAAGGCTATACGAGTGTCTTTTGAATAACTTTTGCACGCTTTTGAGAAATGTGTACAAAATTAATCGTTGTCTAATGTTCGGTTAATGTGCTATATTATTTCTACAAACGAAAGAAGATTTCACGCATGTGCGGTCAATGTTCGCGGGTTTTTGGTTCAGAATTGCAGATAAATAAGCATGTTTCGGCTTTTTGTCTATTAGTTGTAAATGCATGGAGTAAATGTTTTACCGTTTTAATACGATTTCTTGATAGTTACGGAGTAATACAACCTGATAATCTATGAGGCGTCGGGTTCTTAATAATCTAAATTCAAACATAAGGATATGGGATATTTATAATGCAAACTGGTAAGAAGAGTAATTGGCGTCATGTGTTAGGCACAACTGCTGCTTTAACGATTTTACTTGGTGGCTATGCAACACCAATTGTGGGGACTGCAACAACAGCTGTTTATGCGGCTGACGTACCAGCGCCAACATCAGCGACCGCAGCAATTTCGGTTAGCGATTTCATCAATCAAGCCAAAAACGCAACATTAGGCACGACTTACACGATTACTGGCTACATTATCGGCTCATCAGCTTCAGCAACTGGATTGAACGCAACAACGAAAGCTGTCGCTTCAAATATTGCGCTGGCTGACAGTCCTGATGAAACAAATATTAAAGAAAACGTGATTCCAATTGCGCTCCAAGCGGGCTCAGACGCACGGACAAACTTCAATGTCTTAGATCACCCTGAGTTGGTTGGCACAAAGGTAACGGTGACGGTCACTTCAGGTTCAAAGGGCTTCACATATTTCAGCACAGTTGGGATTCCGGCTGATGCGACGGTGACAGTGACCGCAGGTGGCGACACGCCAGCAGTGGTGCAACCATCAACGCCATCGACACCAGCAACACCGACCGACGCAGCTGAGCTAGGGAACATCGCGATTGCGGATGCTCGTAAGCTAACTGACAAAGCCCAAGCGGCAACGATTACCGGAACGGTCGTTGGTGTACCAGGGAGTTGGGGCGGTAAAGCCTTCTACGTTCAAGACGGAACTGCCGGCATTTACGTCTACACAACGACGGATTACAAGTTAAATGATGGCGATAAAGTTACTCTACATGGGCACGTTGAAGTTTATAACGGTACATTGGAATTCATGCCTGATAAGGCTACTAAAGCCACGGAACTTGGTACTGTAATCAAGGGCGAAACGCTTGATTTGGGCGACGCAACTAAAACTAACGTGAATGCGTCTGGCCAACAATCATTGGTTAACTTGAGTGCTGTGACAATTTCTGATGTGGCGACGTATGATACGTATGGTTCAGTTGGCTTTACTGCCACTGACAAAGCCGGCAAATCAATTTACGTACAATTAGACAATCGGACCGGCTCATCAATTGACGATTTCAGCACTTTTTATAAAAATGGTGATGAAGTTAATTTGACGGGTGTCCTTGAAACGTTCAAAAATGCACCGGAATTACGATTGCGTAATTTGCAAGATATCCAATTCATGGATGCGACCAAACGTCCCGCTGAACTCGCCGCACCTAAGCTGATTGCTGACATCCAAGGTGCTGGTCAAACTAGTCCATATTCTGGCAAAACATTGCGCGGCGTGACGGGAGTTGTGACGTATCTTGATGGCACGACGAAGCTTTACATCCAAGATGCTGATAAGGATGCCGATCAAGACGACAGCACTTCAAACGGAATTATGGTAAAAGTTGCTTCAAATAAAGACTTTAAGCCGGGGGATGTTGTTTCCGTTGATGGGACTGTGAAAGAAACTTACGAGGCTGGTTATGATGATAAAGCGACAACTGATTTAACGGTAACTGAAATTATTAATGCAACTGCAACTAAAACTGGTGATACAAAACCGGTACCTGCACCAGTTGTCCTCGATAAAGATCGCCAAATTCCCACGGCGACATTTGGCTTGGCTGGTCCTGGATTTAACACAAAAGCATATGAACCAGACGCCAAGAAGTACGCGATTGATTTTTGGGAAGCTGTTGAAGGGATGCGGGTTGAAGTTGATAATCCAGTTGCAGTTGGACCAACCAAAAATGGTGACACGTACACATTGCCTGAAAGCAAGTGGGACGAATACAAATTTGATAATAAGTTGACGAAAAAGGGTGGTGTACTCCTTACTAAGAATGATTCACACCCCGAATTAATTCAAATCGAGTCAACTAAATCAACCACATTTAACCAAGGTCAAATGATTAGCAACAAAGTGATTGGGGTTGGTTACTACTCATACGGTTCATACAAAATTTCAGCGCAAGCCACTGATCTTAAACCAGTTACAACGAAGCTTGATGTACAACCAGAAACAACTTATATTGCTAAAGATGATAGTAAGTTGACGGTGGCATCTTATAATATTGAAAATTTCTCAGCCGCAACTAAGACACCACAATCACAAGTGGACAAGGAAGCAGCGCATATCGTTAATAATTTGAAGACGCCGGATGTGATTAATTTGATGGAAATTCAAGATGACAATGGTGAAACTGATGACGGTAATGTGAGTGCGACTAAGACGCTCCAACGTCTAGTAGATGCGATCAAAGCAGCCGGTGGGCCAGAATATAAATTCTTGAACATCGATCCCGTCAACAACAAAGATGGTGGTGCACCTGGGGCCAACATTCGCCCAGCGATGCTTTACAATCCAGCACGTGTGCAATTACGTGATGGCGCAGTTGCGGGCACAACTAATCAAGCTGAAGATATCACGACTGATGGTCATTTGAAATACAATCCCGGTCGTATTTTATTCTCAGGCAACCTTGGTGATGGTACGCGGAAGCCGCTGGCCGCTGAATTCACTTTCAAGGGGCAAGATGTGATTGTGGTTGCGGATCACTTGAATTCAAAGACTGGCGACGAACCAACATTTGGTAAAAATCAACCAGCCCAACAACCTTCGGAAGTTAAGCGGGTTCAATTGGCAACACAAATTAACGATGTCTTGAGCAAAGCTGCTGCGGCGAAGACAAACGTTATTATGACTGGTGATATGAATGATTACGATTTTTCAGATGCCGCAACGGCGCTTGAAGGATCAAGTATGACGGATTTGGTTAAACATTACGATATTACCGATCGCTCATCATACATTTTTGATGGTAACGAACAAGTCCTTGATCATGTTTTCTTATCGAACAATTTAGTTGATTCGGCAGATAAATCAAAGGGTGATTACCAATTCGACATGGTGCACGTTAACTCGCCATTTGCGGATCAAGCATCTGATCATGATCCTGTACTTGTCCAAGTTGATTTGGCTAAGGCAGCCGATGCGACGTTGTCAACCGATACTACAACACCAGACACACCAGCAAAGGGTGATGACACTGCTAACTCAAATACGGATGCCACAATACCAGACACGACCACAAAAACGGATGCCGATGCAAATGTTTTCTCAGCGTTTGACAAAATCGTGGCCGGTTTGAACGATAAGATTGATGCATTGAGCAAGCAAGTTACGAGTTTGACTGACAAACTTGTGGGTTACTTCAAACAACCCCAAGCGCCAAAGAAAACACCCGCACCTAAGCCTGCTCCAACGGCGAAAACACCAACTAAGAAGGTCGTTAAGCCAAGCGTCAAGAAAGTGGTTGCTAAGCGAAACACCAAGAAAATTGCCGGTGTTACAACTAAGGGCGCAAAAGTCACGGTATACAGTGCGCAAGGCAAGAAATTGGCAACAACGAAAGCCAATACCAAGGGCAAGTTCACGCTTAAATTGAAGCACAAGATTACGAAGAAGGCTAAATTTAAATTGGTTATCAAGAACACCAAAGCAAACGGTGCGTTGACATTAACCAAAGCGATTAGGGCTACTAAGTAATAAGTATTCTGTGACAGTATTTGTTTGGAATATGGGAATTAATGCTCTATTTCGTCTGACATGGGATTGAATAAAATTGGCCACTGCGTGCCAGTAAATTACTTGGCGCACCACGCTGGAAGCGGCCTCCCAAGCCAAAGTGCGGTCTTGAGAGGTTCGGACAAGCTGGGCTTCTAAGGAATAAATTCCTAAGAAGCCTCATCTTATCCTCAGCGGCGACATGTGTTGCACACATCTCACCCCAGTCGCGTGGTAAAGTCTGCGCCCGCCAAGTAATTTACCGCCACTTCGTTAGTTAGGTATAATACTCAAACTAGCGAAAACCGTTTTAAATCACAGACCTCAGTAGTATGGAAAAAACACTGACAATAGAACCTGAGTAATTCGATGATTGCAATGATAATCGCATGCTTAAAATTAAAGCCACTTCCTATATAACGGGAGGTGGCTTTTTTTCTTGCGTAGTGGGAATCGACCTGAGACACATATTTAAATTCCACGCTAGAAAAATTTTAGCCAAATAAACCTGATTTCTCCTCAAGTATCATAAGGTTGAAATCAGGTTTATTTGCTAATTATAGATATTTATTCAAAAGTTCAGCCATCCGTTTAACGGCGGGTTCAATTTTTTCGAGTGGCACATTTGAAAAGTTCAAACGCGCCGTATTCATTGAAATTGAAGTGGCAAATTGTGGCTGACCAGGGACATAGACGATGTTAGCTTCCGGCATTAAAATTTCTTTGAGGAATTTTAATAGGTTAACATTTTGGGGTGCTTGCAACCATAGGAAGAAGCCGCCATCTGGCTTGGTAAAAGTAACTGTTGCGGGCAAGTATTCGTGCAGTGCATTAATCATCGCATCGCGTTTGGCAGCGTAGATGGGCTTCATTCGGTTGATGTGATCGTCGATGCTGTTTTCGTTTAAGAACGTCGCCAAGGCTTCCAAAGTCATGTTAGGTGATTGCACATCAGCGGATGACTTGAGCCCAGCAAGTTCAGTGATAAGCTCAGGGGCAGCTTGAATGTAACCGACCCGCAGACCAGGTGACAAAATCTTTGAAAAGCTTGAAACGTAGAGCACACGACCATCGGTATCAAAACTTTGGATGGTTGGTAAATCTTCGCCAGAGTAACGCAAATCACGATAAGGTGAATCTTCCAAAATGTAGAAGTCGTATTCGCGAGCTAATTGTGCTAAACGTTGTCGCTTCAAGACACTCAAAGTCACGCCGGTTGGATTTTGAAAATCAGGAATCACATACATTAAGCGAATGCGGTTAGCACCACGATGTGATTTTAATTGTTGTTCAAGATAAGCAACATCAAGACCATCAGTTTCCAATGGAATTTCAAAATAAGTTGGTTCGTAAGTATTGAATGCTGAAATAGCGCCCATGTATGTTGGTGCTTCGACGCCTAAACCGCTATGTTTGTTTAAAAATAAGCGCGCAATCAAATCAATCGCCTGTTGACCACCTTGAGTAATCAAGATTTCATCAGTTGATGTTTGGACGTTTGTTCGAGCGAGGTGGCGTTGTGCTAAAATAGAACGTAAATCAATTGGGCCTTTGGCATCGGTATATTGGTAAATGCCAGGGGCGCCAGCTTGAATGGCCTTAGTAAATGAATCTTGTAAAGCTTGCGCAGGGAATAAAGTTTGGTCAGGATAACCACCTGCAAAAGAAATGTTTTTAGGATCTGAACTGGCAATGAAGAGTTCAGCGAGCATCGAACTGTCAGTGGCAGCGATACGATCAGCGTATTCGGATTGTTTCATTTTATATTATCACACTGCTTTCTTTAATATTTTATTAATGTTACGTTTTATATTAGGCAAAGGGTGTGAATTCGTGATGTTTATTATGTGAAGGAATTGTGAAAATGCAATAATCTAATGAAATTGTTGTTAGCAGCACGATTTTAGATTGGCGTACATAGTTGAAAGGACAAAAAATGGATAATTATAGTAATTTATTTATTAAATATTTGACGATTGAACGTCAATATTCGCCCCAGACAATCAAAGCATATGAAGAAGATATCAAATTATTTCGCGAATATTTAGACGGTGAACAAATTATCCTTGATTGGAATAAGTTGGACCCAATGACGGTTCGCGGTTGGTTAAGCAATATGTTTGATCGCAAGTTAGAGCGGACGACGATTAATCGCAAGTTGAGTTCGTTGCGCAGCTTTTATCAGTTCCTCTTGAATAATGAGATGGTTCGTGACAATCCGTTCGCGGATATTCAGATTAAGCCCCACAATAATCATTTACCCCATTATTTTCGACAAAAAGAATTGAATGTGTTATTTGAAACCGTTTATGCAGAGGACGCTAAATTAAAATTGCGCGATATTGCGTTGTTGGAATTGTTGTATGGCACGGGGATGCGGGTATCTGAAGTGGCCACGTTAACGCTTAGTCAGCTTGATTTTTCGCGTGAGACCGTCCACGTCATCGGTAAAGGGGGCAAAGAACGATTTGTGCCTCTTGGTAGTTACGCAATTAAAGCGTTAAATGTGTATCTCGACCAACTCCGGCCAGAGCTGATGGCGCACTTTCACCAAGTGCATGATTATGTCTTCATCAATCATTTAGGCAAGCCGGTAACGTCAACCGGGATTGAATATATTTTAAAACAATTAATGAAGAAAACGGGACTGTCCAATGAAATCCATCCCCACATGCTGCGGCATACATTCGCAACGGATTTATTGAATAACGGGGCTGACTTGCGCACGGTACAAGAATTGTTAGGTCACACTAACGTTAGTACGACGCAGATTTATACGCACGTTAGCCGTGAACAGCTCCAAGAAAACTACCGTAAATACTTCAATCGCGCCACGCCTGAGGATGAATAATATCCAGACTTCATATTGCCTTTTTGTTCCACTCCCTTTTTATTATGGTAAAATAGTAATTATGAAAACGCTTTTATAAAGTATAAGGGGTCCTAAATATAATGACTGTAAAACTTGAAAATGAACATTTAGTTGTCGAAATCCATGAGCATGGTGCTGAATTACGGAGTGTCTACAACAAAGAACACCAAATTGAATATATTTGGCAAGGTGACCCGAAGTATTGGGGGCGGCACGCACCAGTTTTATTCCCAATCGTTGGCCGCTTACAAGATAATCAATACACTTTTAATGATCAAACCTACTATTTAAATCAACATGGTTTTGCGCGTGACTTGAACTTTATTGTCGTGGCACAAACACCAACTACCGCCACATTTGAATTACGTGATAATCCACTAACCAAGTCATTGTATCCATTTAGTTTTATTTTGCAATTACGCTACACGCTGACGGATGATGATCGGTTGAGTATTGAATATTATGTGAGTAACGCTGAAAATGACCCAATTTATTTCCAAATTGGTGGTCACCCCGCATTTAACGTGCCAATGGACACAACTTCAAAATTTTCAGATTATTACGTGAATGTAGATCCAGTCAAAAAGTATGATCGCATCAATCTGATTGGACCATACTCAGATCCAAAGCATCCAAGTGAATTTGATGCCCACATTCCTTTACGCTTGCGTTATGACGATTACAAAGACGATGCGATTATTTTAGGCTTAGAAAAAGAAACGACATCATTAGTCTTAGCGACATTGTTTGAATCGCATGGGGTAACGATGGAACTTGAAAATGCCGATTATGTTGGGATTTGGACGCCGTATGGTAAGAACGCGCCGTTTGTATGCCTTGAACCTTGGTGGGGCTTGGCGGACACGATTGACGCAGACGGTGATTTGACCCACAAATTTGCAATCAATAAATTGGATGGTCAGTCTGATTTTTCAGGAAAGTGGAGCTTAACTTTCTTCTAAAATTGATACAAAAACCCAATGGGCGTATGCTATACTAACTTAATCAGATTGATTTGAAAGTTGGTATTAACCATTGGAAATTGCATTTTTATTCGTGTTGAGCTATTTTTTGGGGGCGTGCCCATTTGGCTATTGGATTGGCAAAATATTCTACCACGAAGATATTCGGACGGCGGGCTCAGGTAATATTGGTACAACCAATACCTTTCGCGTGCTCGGTGTAAAAGCTGGTTCAGCAGTGATGGTGCTTGATGTCTTGAAAGGGACCTTAGCGGCGAGCTTGCCACATATCTTTGGTATTAGCATGGGAATCTGGACTAATCCGTTTATTATTGGTTTAGCGGCGATTATTGGTCACATGTTTAGTATCTGGATTGGTTTCAAGGGTGGTAAAGCCGTCGCCACAACGGCCGGGGTTTTGCTTGCGTATGATCCGCATGTGTTTGTGCTTGCAGTCATTGTGTTTGCTGGGTTTATTTTCTTAACCAGTATGGTGAGTGTCGGTTCAATCGTGGCTTTCTTGGCAGTTGACGCCTATTCGTTGTTTAATCACGATTGGTTTTTGTTCACGATTGCGGCGGTTTTGACGGTTTTTATTATCTATAAGCACCGAACGAATATTGTGCGTATCATCCACGGCAATGAAAACCAGACACCTTTTGGGTTGGTTTACTGGTTACGTAAAAATAAATAATATTAAAAACGGCGTTGCTAAGTTCAAATGAACTTGGCAACGCCGTTTTCGATTTACAATAGGTTATTTGATGTATTTAACATCTTCGCTTTCAGCCCATGGTTCAGCTTGGTTGATGTGATCGTAATAGAGCACACCGTGCAAGTGATCCATTTCGTGTTGGAAAACAATGGCTGGATAATCTTTCAAGCGTAACTTTACCGTTTCGCCATCAAGGTTTTGGTAACGGACGGTGATGCGATCGTGGCGGGGAACAAAACCAGCCACGTCTTCATCAACAGAAAGACAGCCTTCACCCATGTCAAGCGCACCATCTTGGACTGAGTGGGAAATGATAACGGGGTTTGAAATCACACCTTTGAATAAAGGTTCATCGTCTTCAAATTCACCAGGTACCAAGATTGCAGCCATACGCTTTGATTCGCCGACTTGTGGGGCAGCTAAACCTACACCGGGACGTAACTTGTATTTTTCATTTTCAGTTTCGTCTTGGCTGATGACTAAGTATTCCATCATGTCATCGGCTAACTTGCGGTCTTCAGCAGACAGGGGGAATTGAACGTCAGCAGCTTCCTGACGTAACACGGGGTCGCCATCGCGAGTAATGTCTTTCATTAAATACATAATTTCTGCTCCTTCATTTAGTGTGTCGCCACTGCATGTGGTTGGCGCACACAATTTCAAAATCTTCTTCAAATCATTTTACCGTTAAATATTAGTTAGCGCAAACAATTCTATTTTTGCGAGAAGTTCTCACATTTTTCACAAATTAAAGGTACAATTATAGTTGGAATGAAACCGTTTACATTAGTTATTAATTCACAAACTATAGCTGAGTAAACAATTTTAGAGAACAGGAAGGATATTTGTTATGACTGAAACAAATTTTGTTACGGATGGTATGCAAAACACAGACGCGAGTGAAAACCGCAGTAGTTTTGTCGACTTTGCTGCAATTAAAGATGAAATGATGTCTAATCAGACACCCCTACAAGTGCTTGATGGTCACGGTAAGATTGTCAATCAAGCGGTGTTTGACCAATATAGTGATACTGAATTGGTAGACATGTTGAAATTAATGGTTTGGGAACGGACTTTGCACCAACGCTCGAATGCATTAACGCGCCAAGGTCGTTTGGGTTTTTATGCACCAACCGAAGGGCAAGAAGCTAGTGAAATGGGGGCACAATTAGCCTTCAAAGCAACTGACTTCTTACTACCAGCTTATCGTGATATCCCACAACTAATTCAACACGGCTTGCCAACTTGGAAGGCTTTTTTATGGTCGCGTGGACATGTTCTTGGTAACGATTACGAAGAAGAACACTTAGCGGCAATGCCACCACAAATCATTATTGGTGCGCAATATATCCAAGCGGCAGGAGTTGCATTAGGAATCAAAAAAAATAAAACCGAAGATATGGTTGCTTACACGTTTACTGGTGATGGCGGGACTTCGCAAGGTGATTTCTATGAAGGAATTAACTTTGCTGGTGCGTACCAAGTGCCAGCGGTGTTTATTATCCAAAATAACGGCTATGCCATTTCGACACCACGACATGTGCAAACGGCCGCAGTGACGTTGGCGCAAAAAGGGATGGCCGCAGGGATTCCGTTTGTCCAAGTTGATGGAATGGACATCTTGGCAGTGCGTGAGGCTGCTAAGGCTGCCCGTGAATATGCCGCTGCCGGTAATGGTCCAGTTTTAATTGAAACGTTGACGTTCCGTTTTGGCCCCCACACGAATGCTGGGGATGATCCAAAACGTTATCGGACACCTGAAGAAGAACAACCATGGTTTGACAATGATCCCTTAATTCGCTTACGCAAGGTGTTGACGGAGAAGGGCGTGTGGTCTGAAGAGATTGAAAATGCCTACATTGATGATGTTAAAGCAGAGATTAAGGCCGCAGTCGCTCAAGCAGATGCAGCACCAAAACAAAAAATTTCAGACTTTTTGAAGAATGTTTTTGAAGAACCAACTCCCGATATTGTTGAACAAATCGCAATCTTTGAAGCAAAGGAGGCTAAGTAATTATGGCTACGATGACATTTATCCAAGCAATTACTGATGCACTAAACACACAACTTAAAAATGATGACAAGACGTTGATTTTTGGCGAAGACGTTGGTAAAAACGGTGGGGTTTTCCGGGCGACGGATGGCTTACAAGCTGAATACGGCAAAGACCGTGTGTTTGATACTCCTTTGGCGGAATCTGGAATTTTAGGTTTGTCAATGGGATTAGCTTTACAAGGGTTCCGCCCAATTCCAGAAATTCAATTCATCGGCTTTATTTTTGAAGCAATGGATTCAATCGCCGGTCAGATGGCACGGACACGTTACCGGATGAACGGTAAGGTGGGCTTACCAATCACGATTCGCTCGCCATTTGGTGGTGGGACGCACACGCCAGAAATGCACGCCGATTCATTGGAAGGTATGATTGCGTCGGTGCCAGGTCTGCGCGTGGTCACACCATCTAATCCATACGATGCTAAGGGATTATTAATTTCCGCAATTAAAAATAATGACCCAGTCTTCTTCCTAGAAAATTTGAAATTGTATCGTTCATTGAAAGCAGATGTGCCAGAAGGTGAATATACGGTACCGTTAGACAAGGCGAACGTTGTCCGTGAAGGTAGTGACGTGACCGTTATCGCATACTCGGCAGAAGTTAATGAAAGTTTGAAAGTTGCGGAAAAACTCGCAAAAGAGGGCATCTCGGTCGAAGTGGTTGATTTACGTTCACTAGCACCGATTGATTCAGCAACACTTGTGCAGTCAGTTAGCAAGACCCACCGGGCTGTGGTGGTTCAAGAAGCCCAACGGATGGCTGGGGTGGCGGCCAAGGTCGTATCTGAAATTTCAGAAAAAGCCATTTTGTCACTTGATGCACCGATTGGTCGGGTTTCAGCACCAGATACGGTTTATCCATTTGGCTTAGCTGAAGACGACTGGCTTCCAGCGGCAGCAGATATTGAAGCAAAAGTTCGCGAAACTTTAGAATTTAATTAGGAGGTCAGTTATGGCATTTGAATTTAAACTCCCAGAACTTGGTGAAGGCATGCATGAAGGTGAAATTGCTTCATGGCTGGTCAAAGTTGGTGATCATGTTGAAGAAGACGATGGTTTAGTCGAAATTCAAAATGATAAATCAGTCGAAGAACTGCCATCGCCAGTAACGGGTACAATCAAAGAAATTAAACTTGCTGAGGGGTCAACTGCGACTATCGGTGACGTCTTAGTTGTGATTGATGACGGTTCCGTAGATGTACCAGCAGAATCACCGGCACCGGCAGCTGTACCAGATGAAGCCCCCGTGGCAGTGACACCAGCAACACCAACCGACTCAGTGCCAACTGTTGCCACTGAAAGCGTAACGGTCGCACAACCTGGTGACGTGATCCTTGCGATGCCGTCAGTACGCCATTATGCGCGCCAACAAGGTGTTAATTTGGCACAAGTTACGGCAACGGGAAAACATGGACAAATCTTGAAAGCGGATGTTGATGCCACAATTAACGGTGCAACACCAGCTCCGATTGTGACCGCAGAAGCTAGTGCGCCCGTGGAAGCTGCAGTGACACCAGCGCCAGTGCAGCCATATGTCGCAGCAATGCCGGAACTCGAAACGCGCGAACCAATGTCGTTGACACGTAAGGCAATTGCCAAAGCGATGGTGACATCTAAACACACTGCGCCACACGTAACGTTATTTGATGAAGTCGAAGTAAGTGCGTTGATGGCTAACCGTAAGAAGTACAAAGCGATTGCGGCCGAGCGTGATATCAAATTAACATTCTTACCATATGTTGCGAAAGTTTTAACTGCAGTCTTGAAAGAATATCCAGTTTTCAATGCTTCAATTGATGATGCAACGCAAGAGATTATTACAAAGCATTACTACAATATTGGCATTGCTACCGATACTGACCATGGTCTGTACGTGCCAAACATTAAGGACGCCAATACTAAGGGCTTGTTTACGATTGCTCAAGAAATTAGTGCAAATACGGTTAAAGCACAGGATGGTAAGTTGAGTGGCGCCGATATGAAGGGTGGCTCAATCACAATCACTAACATTGGCTCAATTGGTGGTGGTTGGTTTACACCAGTAATCAACTATCCAGAAGTTGCCATTTTGGGTGTTGGTAAGATTGCGCCAGAACCATATGTGAATGCGGATGGTGAATTGGCAGTTGGTCAAATGATGAAGTTATCATTGAGTTTTGATCACCGTTTAATTGATGGTGCCACAGCACAACGGGCAATGAATCTGTTGAAGAGCTTATTGCACGATCCAGAAATGTTGATGATGGAGGGCTAAAAAATGGTTGTAGGAGATTTTGCTGAAGAACGCGAAACAATTGTGGTTGGTTCTGGCCCTGGTGGTTATGTAGCGGCAATTCACGCGGCTGAACTTGGTCAGAAAGTGATGATTGTTGAACGCGATGAAATCGGTGGCGTCTGTTTGAACGTGGGCTGTATTCCATCAAAGGCGTTGATTAACGCGGGACATCGCTACCAAGCAATGCAAGCTGATCAATTTGGGATTACAAGTACCGGCGCAACATTGGATTTCACTAAGACCCAAGCGTGGAAAGACAATGAAGTCGTTAAACGCTTGACTAGTGGTGTTGAAATGCTCTTAAAAAAGCACAAAATTGAAATTGTGAAGGGCGAAGTGTATTTGCATGATAACCATAAACTTCGGGTGATGAGTGAAACGAGTGACTCGGCAGCCCAAAGTTATCAATTTGATAATTTGATTTTAGCGACGGGTTCACGGCCGATTGAAATTCCCAACTTTAAATTTGCCGGTCGAGTTGTTGATTCAACTGGGGGCTTGAATTTAAAGGAAGTGCCCAAGGAATTAGTTGTGATCGGTGGGGGCTATATTGGTGCGGAATTAGCGGGTGCCTACGCTAATCTTGGTGCGCACGTCACAATTCTTGAAGGAACCCCATCAATTTTGCCAAACTTTGAAAAAGACATGGTGGAATTAGTGCTGAAGAGCCTGAAAGAAAAAGGCGTTGCAGTGATTACGGGTGCCATGGCGCAAAAATCAGAACAAACTGATCATGATGTGACCGTAACTTACAAGGTTGGTGATGATGAACACACAATCACGGCTGATTATTGCATGGTCACAGTTGGTCGGCGCCCAAACACCGATGAAATGGGTTTGGAATATACCGATGTTGTCATTGGGCAACGGGGATTGATTGAAGTTGATCAACAAGGACGGACCGCAGCGCCAAATATTTTCGCTATCGGTGATATTGTGGCCGGGGCGGCCTTGGCGCACAAGTCATCATTTGAAGGAAAGGTTGCTGCAGAAGCAATTAGTGGTGATGCAAGTGCTGCCGTTGACTATCTTGGAATGCCGGCGGTTTGCTACACAGATCCTGAATTAGCAACAGTGGGAATTACTAAAGCTGAAGCAACTGAAAAAGGGCTGCACGTCAAAGCCAGCAAGTTTCCGTTTGCGGCTAATGGTCGGGCGATTACCTTAGCCGAAACGGATGGTTTTGTGCGGTTAGTATCAACTGATGATGGTACGTTAGTTGGGGCACAAGTTGCGGGCCCCGGCGCCTCGGATTTAATTGCTGAATTAACGTTAGCGGTGAACAGTGGCATGAATGTTGAAGATATCGCATTGACAATTCACGCGCACCCAACCTTAGCGGAAGCAACAATGGAAGCTGCTGATATTGCTTTGGGGATGCCAACAAATATTTAACAGTGAAAAGTCGGTTGATACCGACTTTTTTGTTATGCTATAGGTATAAAATAAATTATGTGAGGTGAAAGTCATATGAGTGAAGCAGACCATTTTGCCCAACTTACGCCGCTTGAAAAAGACATGAAACGAATTGGTGACAGTTTACCGGGTGCGCATGTTCGTTGGCGCATTGATTGGGAATGTTGGTATTTTGATTTAGATGGAAAAATGTTTGGCCTGATGCACGATAGCTTGCTGACATTGAAAGGTGATCCGCAACAAAATGAAATCATGCGCGAAGAGTTTGCATTTGTGATTGCTGGATATCACGTTAATAAAACGCACTGGAATTCAATTCGCTTAACAGAGTCGACTTTCACGATTGCGGGTTACGAGAAATTAATTAAGGCATCATATGATTTGGTAATGGCGGGCTTTAGCCACAAAAAGCAGTTAGCAATTCAGTTTAAAGCCAGTGGCAGTGAACTGGAATCAAAATAATGTAATTTTTAGGTGGAGCGGCATTTAATTAACATATTTGGTTAACAATGCGGCAATGAATAATATCGACTGTTGACAATTTCGTGAATGGAAACTATCATTGACTTCTAATCAATTAGTTGATGAAGAAAGAATGTTACTGGCAACAGCCAATTTCAGAGAGTTCGCGTAGGTGAGATGCGGGCATTGGTGGTCAGGAATAGGTACTTTTGGAGACGAACGAGTAGGACTGTAATTAAGTTGCTCAGTTTACTGAGAAATAGGGTGGAACCGCGTTAAATAACGTCCCTATGTCAAATTTAATTTGGCATGGGGACTTTTTGTGTCCTCATGCATCGAGGTGAAAATCATGGAAAAAGATACACAACGTGAGTTATCGCGCGCACTAAAGCCCCGGCACATTCAGATGATTGCGATTGGTGGTGCTATTGGAACCGGATTATTCTTAGGTTCTGGGACGGCAATTAAGCAGGCTGGTCCATCAATCATTTTGGCCTACATTATCACCGGGATTTTCTGTTTCTTGATGATGCGCGCAATCGGGGAGTTATTACTCTCAAATACTAAACTACGGTCATTCATTGACTTTGTCCGAATTTACTTAGGTAAGCGGTGGGAATTCGTGATTGGTTGGGCGTATTGGCTGTGTTGGGAAAGTTTAGCGATGGCGGATTTGACTGCTAGTGGAATTTACCTACGTTACTGGTTCCCAACGTTGCCACAATGGGTAACGCCGTTGATTGTTATCGTAGCTTTGCTGGCGATGAATTTGGTAAACGTGCGTTGGTTTGGTGAAATGGAGTCAGCTTTCTCAGCCATTAAAGTTTTTGCTATTTTAGCGTTAATTATTGTTGGTTTCTGTATGATTGTAACTGGTTTTCACGTCAATACTGGGACGGCTTCATTTACTAATTTGGTTTCACACGGCGGCTTCTTTGCGACTGGGGCCCACGGGTTTATGATGGCTTTTCCAATGGTAATCTTTGCCTTTACGGGGATTGAAATGGTTGGCTTAACTGCTGGTGAAACGGAAAATCCCGAAAAAGATTTACCTAAAGCGATTAATTCAGTGCCTGTCCGGATTGGTTTGTTCTATGTGGGTGCGATGATTATTATCATGAGTATCTATCCATGGAATGCCATTAACGCTGGTCAATCACCATTCGTCCAAGTATTTTCAGGTATTGGGATTAAAGCAGCTGCCGGAATTATTAATTTCGTGGTCTTAACAGCGGCATTGTCAGCAGCAAATTCAGCAATTTTCTCAACGAGTCGGACTTTGTATGTCTTAGCCAAAAATAATCAAGCGCCAAAAGCTTTTGGTAACATCAGTCGTCACCATGTGCCAGTTGCTGGTTTGGTAACATCATCAGCAATCTTATTGGTGGTTGTCTTATTGAACTTCTATGTACCAAACAATGTCTTTGTCTTGATTTCAGGGGTTGCCACAATTAGCTTTATCTTCGTCTGGATGCTCTTGTTAGTCAGTCATATCAAGTACCGTCGGACAGAATTAGCGAAGACTAATCCATACAAGATGCCATTATTCCCAGTGTCTAATTACTTAACGTTGGCGTTCTTTGCCGCAGTGTTAGTAGTTCTAGTATGGGATCCAGCTACGCGGGTTTCAGTAATTTCAACGGTGATTTTCTTCATCGTAATGTTATTCGGTTATGCTTTCTATCAAAAGAAAAACGGCTTAAGCGATAAAGATTAATAATAAATGTCAAGCAATCCAATGCCATTTTGGCGGGGGATTGCTTTTTTGTTCTAAATTCGTCTGACGTGGGATTGAATAAAATTGGCCACTGCGTGTAAGTAAATTACTTGGCGCACCACGCTGGAAGCAACCTCACAAGCCAAAATGCGGTCTTGTGAGGTTCGGATAAGCTGGGAATCTAAGGAATAAATTCCTAAGACTCCTCATCTCATCCTCAGCGGAAATATGTGTTTCACACACATATTCCCCCAATCGCGGTGTAAAGGCTACGCCCGCCAAGTAATTTACCGCCACTCCGTTAGTTAGGAATAATTTTCAAACTAGCAAAAACAGTCGTTGTGGGCCGAAATGCATGGAAAACCAATTGAGCCGCTGAAATAATGCGCAAGTTTAATCAAGCGGTAATTCAGTGTTGTTCGTAATTTATAATGTGGAAAATAACACTAATCAAAATTTGTTTGTGAAATTGATATAGTATGTCGATTTTTTCTGAGCCAGCTGCGTTTTCATCACGGTAAATTGGCTGTGATTGAAATATTACTTTCCGGTAATTCGTTGGGGTGCTGATTTTGTAATCTGCTCAAACTAGAGTTATTTTTAAGACCGTTTTTGGCAGTTAAAAATGGCCAGATAGCATTGCTCGCGTAGTATGTAGTGGTAAGTGAGCACTGGACTAATAAATTACGCAAAAACGCCCGAATAATTTGCATTAACAGTACGATAATGCTATCATTATAAACGTTCAAATATAACTCTTAATTGAGTGGGCAATTCGTTGCCCGCTCATTTTTTTGAAGTAAATTTGGTAGCTGGTTCGTGAAACGGCAGTCGGAATGGTCTACAATTAGGCTTATAGATGTCAGACTTCACAACAGTAGTACGATAGGAGGATAGTTCGTGGCAAATAACGTTGTCGAAACAATCACTAAATTAGTCACCCCCATTGTTGAAGCTCAAGGCTTAGATTTATGGGATGTTGAATTCGTCAAGGAAGGACGCGATTGGTTCTTACGTATTTTACTTGATAAGAAGCCCGATGGTATCACAATGGATGATATCGTGGTCGCTACTAATCAAATCAGTGAATTACTTGATGAAGTCGATCCTGATCCAATTCCCCAAGCATATATGCTGGAAATTTCATCACCGGGTGCAGAACGCCCATTGAAAAAACCCGAAGATTACGTTTGGGCCAAGGGTCAATATGTCCACGTGTCACTTTATCAAAAACTTGATGGCGTTAAAGAATTCGAAGGTGATTTAGTTGAAGTGACTGACGAAGAATTAACGTTGACTTACATGGACAAAACTCGTCAAAAAACCGTCGTTATTCCACGCGATTCAGTCGCTAAAGCGCGGTTAGCAATTAAATTTTAATTAACATTGGAAGGTGATAAATCATGAGTAAAGAAATGATTGCGGCTCTTGATGCCCTTGAACAAGAAAAAGGCGTTAAAAAAGAAATCGTGATTGAATCATTAGAAGCTGCTTTAGAAGCCGCTTATAAGCGTAACTATGATCAAGCACAAAACGTTGAAGTTACGTTTGACAAAAAGAAGGGTGACATCAAAGTAATGGCTGTGAAGACAGTTGTTCCAGATGACGAATTCGAAGACGATACAACACAAGTTTCATTGAAGGAAGCGTTGAAATTAAACCGGGCATACGAACTCGGCGACGAAATTCGTTTTAAGGTGACGCCAAAGGACTTTGGTCGGATCGCTGCGCAAACTGCTAAGCAAGTTATCATTCAACGTGTTCGTGAAGCTGAACGTGCCATTGTGTACGATAAGTTCGCTGAATATGAAGATGAAATCATTACCGGTGAAGTTGAACGTCAAGATAACCGCTACTTGTTTGTTACTTTACCTGGTAACCAAGAAGCCGTAATGACGCAACAAGATCAAATGCCAAATGAAACTTACCGGATGCACGATCGTATCAAGGTATTGGTTTCAAAAGTTGAAAACAACGCCAAGGGTCCCCAAGTGTTCGTTTCACGGACACACCCAGACTTAGTTAAGCGCTTGTTTGAACAAGAAGTACCTGAAGTATTTGATGGTACAGTTGAAATCATGAGTATTGCGCGCGAAGCCGGTGATCGTTCAAAGATTGCGGTGAAGAGTAACAATGCTGATCTTGATCCAGTTGGAACAATGGTTGGTCAACGTGGAGCTCGGGTACAATCAGTTGTAACCGAACTTTCCGGTGAAAACATGGATATTGTTGAATGGACTGAAGACCAAGCACAATTCATTGCGAATGCCTTGAATCCTGCTGAAGTGGTTGATGTCATTTTTGATCCTGAAAACGAACGTGCCGCAACCGTTATTGTGCCAGACTTCCAATTGTCATTGGCAATAGGTAAGAAGGGTCAAAACGCTCGTTTAGCAGCTAAGTTGACAAACTTCAAGATTGATATCAAGCCTGAATCAGAAGCTGATACGGTCTTTGAACAAATGCAAGCTGCTAAGACTGCTGTAGCTAACAAACCAGCCGAACCAGCCGTTGATGCAACGCCAGCTGATGAAGCTGCCATTGAAGCGGCTGTTAGTGAAGACTTTGCTAGCGACTTGTTTGACGCTGAATAAGCAACCTACGTGAAAATAGAGGAGGAAAAAACAGTGAAACCTCGTAAAATACCAATGCGCAAGGATATTGTGACTGGGGAAATGTTTCCCAAGAACGATTTAATCCGCGTGGTTAAAAATAATGAAGACGAAATAAGTATTGATCCAACGGGAAAAGCGAACGGACGCGGTGCCTATATCGGTCTTGATGTTAAGATTGCTAAGGAAGCATTTAAAAAGCACACGCTAGACAAAGCGTTTGGGATTGCTGTGAGCGATGAATTTTATGAAGAATTAATCGCTTATGTTGATCACCAACAAGCCCGAAAGGAATTATTCGGCGATGCAAAATAACGAGCAAAAAGTTTTGAGTATGCTCGGGCTTGCACGACGGGCAGGTAAGTTAGTGACTGGTGAAGAATTAGTGTTAAACGCCGTGCGTGCTAACAAAACTAATTTGGTTTTCCTCGCTAGTGATGCCGGTCAAGCGACTGCGAAAAAAGTCACTGATAAAACAACTTTTTATAATGTGCCGTTAGTAACGACCTTTACAAAACAAGCATTGAATGACGCAACTGGAATGGCCCGGACGATTTATGGTGTCAGCGATGCCGGTTTTGCGAAAAAGATAAAACAATTAATTAATGAAAAAGGAGTGTGATCAATTTTATGGCTAAACGCATTTATGAACTTGCTAAAGAATTGGATGTTTCCTCAAAGGACCTTGTGACAGCTGCAGAAGACAAGGGCTTTGATGTAAAGAACCACATGTCTACAATTGGTGATAATGAAGAACGTCAATTACGTGATCGATTTGGGAAAAAAGGGGATGCTTCAGCTCCAAAGCCAGCAGCTGCTAAACCAGCGACTGAAAATAAACCTGCCCAAAACAACCAAAACCGTTCAAACAACAACGGTAACGCACAACGTTCAAATAATGGTCAAAATGGTCAAAACCGCCCTAATAACGGTAACAGCCAAAACCACACCAACAGTAACAACCAAAACCGCTCTAACAACGGTAACGGTCAAAACCGGAACAGCAACCAAAGTGGTCAATCACGTCCTAGCAACAATGGTGCGGCTAACGGTCAAAACCGTTCAAACAACAATAACCAAAGCCGCCCAGCTAATACCAGCTCAACTAGTAGCCAAAATCGTTCAAGCAACAGTTCAACGACGACTACATCAACGAGCCAAAATGGTTCAGGCCGTTTCGGTGGTGCTTTGAACAACAACGCCCCAAAGCGTAATAACAATAACGGTGGTCGTGGTGGTTACGGTAGCCAAGGTAACAATGGTCAACATAACCGTCATGGTAAGAAGGGTAAGCGTCAAAACCAACGTAATAACACGCCTGCTAAACCAATGCCACAACGTAAGGAACAACCACTTCCAGAAGTATTGGTATACTCAATCGGGATGAACGTGCAAGACATTGCGAAGTTAATTCACCGTGATACTGCTGAAATCATCAAGAAGTTGTTCATGCTTGGGGTTATGGTTAACCAAAACCAAAGTTTGGATGCCGAAACAATCGAAATTTTAGCTGCTGACTACGGTATGGAAGCTGAAGAAAAAATTGAAGTCGACGTTGCCGATACTGATAAGTTCTTCGAAGAAGCACAAAACAGTAGCGAAAACCAAGCTCCACGTCCTCCAGTAGTTACTATCATGGGTCACGTTGACCATGGTAAGACGACCTTGCTTGATTACCTCCGTAACTCACACGTTACTGAAGGTGAAGCTGGTGGGATCACACAACACATCGGTGCTTACCAAGTTAAGTTGCAAGACCGTGTGATTACATTCTTGGATACTCCTGGTCACGCGGCCTTTACGGCAATGCGTGCACGTGGAGCGGACGTGACTGATATCACAATCTTGGTTGTTGCAGCTGATGATGGTGTAATGCCACAAACCATCGAAGCAATTAACCACGCTAAGGCCGCTGGAACACCAATCATTGTTGCGGTTAACAAGATTGATAAGCCAGGTGCCAACCCTGAAAACGTAATGAACCAATTGATGCAATACGAATTGGTTCCTGAAGAATTTGGTGGGGACACAATCTTCGTTAAGATTTCAGCTAAGTTCGGTCAAAACGTTGACGAATTGTTGGAAATGATCTTGTTGCAAGCTGACATGCTTGAATTGACTGCTAACCCAGATCAAAAAGCTGCTGGTTCAGTAATTGAAGCCCGTCTTGATAAGGGACGTGGCCCAATTGCAACCTTGCTCGTGCAACAAGGTACTTTGAAGGTTGGTGACCCAATCGTTGTTGGTAACACATACGGACGTGTTCGTACGATGACTAACGATCGCGGTCGTCGCATCAAGGAAGCTTTGCCATCTACCCCAGTTGAAATCACTGGTTTGAATGACGTGCCTGATTCAGGTGATCGCTTTATCGTCATGGAAGATGAAAAGACTGCCCGGGCAGCTGGTGAAGAACGTGCCAAACGTGCCTTGCTTGCTAACCGTCACCGTAACAACGTTGTGTCAGTGACTGATTTGTTCAGCCAAATGGCCGACAAGGAATTGAAGTCAGTGCCTGTTATCATCAAGGCCGACGTGCAAGGTTCTGTTGAAGCCTTGGCTGGTTCATTCCGTAAGATCGATGTTGATGGTGTTAAGGTTGATATCGTGCACACTGCGGTTGGTGCGATTAACGAGTCAGATGTTACCTTGGCTGAAGCTTCAGGTGCGATTATCATTGGTTTCAATGTGCGTCCTACACCTCAAGCACGTCAACAAGCTGATTCTGATGAAGTTGATATTCGTTTGCACAACGTTATCTATAATGCAATCGACGAAATCGAAGCTGCAATGAAGGGTCAACTTGAACCTGAATTCGTAGAAAAGATTATTGGTAACGTTGAAGTGCGTGATCTCTTCAAGGTTTCTAAGGTTGGTACCATTGTTGGTGGTATGGTGACCGATGGTGTTGTTAAGCGCGAATCAAGCATTCGTTTGATCCGTGATGGCGTTGTTATCTATGAAGGTAAGCTTGCTTCACTTAAGCGCTTCAAGGACGACGTTAAGGAAGTTAAGAAGGGCTACGACATGGGCTTGACAATTGAAAACTACAACGATGAAAAAATCGGTGATGTAATCGAAGCCTACGAAATGGTCGAAGTACCTGTTAAGTAATTTCCGATGAATTGAGTACGTGTTAATGTGCTTAATTTCATAAAAAGTTTAATTAAATTAACTAGCAAAGCCTGATTGACCCATTGGGTGAGTCGGGCTTTGTTGTCAGAATATATTCATTAAGGAGATATAACTATGCCACAAGGACACTATCGTGTAGGTCGTTTGTCACAAGAAGTACAACGTGAAGTGAACGATATCTTGTTGAAACGCGTCCGTGACCCACGGGTTCAAGACGTGACAGTTACTGGAGTTGATGTTACTGGTGATTTGCAACAAGCTAAGATTTACTACAGTATCTATTCAGATTTAGCTTCTGATGGACAAAAGGCGCAAGCTGGTTTAGAAGCATCCTCAGGTTTGATTCGGCGTGAACTTGGTCAACGTTTAACAACGTACAAGATTCCTGAATTATTATTTGAACGTGATAAGTCAGTACAATACGGTGATCACATCGAAGAATTATTGCGTGGGTTGAACAAAGACTAAGCGTTAATTCACATAAAAAGTAAGCACTAAGGTTTCCTTTTTGGAATCTTAGTGCTTTTTTGGTCTATTTTGTCTGACGTGGGGGTGAATAAGCTTGACCACTGCGTGTCGGCAAATTACTTGGCGCACCACGTTATCCGAACCTCTCAAGTCAAAATGCGGTCTTGTGAGGTTCGGATAAGCTGGGAGTCTAAAAAATAAATTCCTAAGACTCCTCATCTCATCCTCAGCGGTAACATGTGTTTCACACATATTCCCCTAGTCGCGGTGTAAAGGCTGCGCCCGCCAAGCAAATTGCCGGCACTCCGTTAGTTAGTAATAATACTCAAACTAGCGAAAAACAGGTCGCAGTAGCATAGGAAAAAACACTGACGCTAGAACCTCGGTAATTCGATGATTGCAAAGTACGGAAATGACAATCCCGCACTAGAAAAAATAGAATGTTAATTCGAGCGTGATTTCAGTGGTGTCAACTACTATAAGAAATGTCCTAGAAAATAGTCTGACACTACTCTTGTGTGTGTTAATCCCGTCGAAAATCAGTAGTAGTAAGGAATTAGTAGGGTTGATGGCAAATTTGAATTAGTGAATTATATGATTGTTGAAAATAAGAATGCCGTTAAATCAAGACTTATACCTTAGTGGTGTCACCGTCCAGCTATAAGAAACGTAATGAAAAGACGAATTGACACTACTCTTGAGTGAATTGGCAGTGTCAAAAATCAATGGTGGCAACGGTTTGAGGCGCTGGCGTGGATTTGAATTGATGAAAATTAGAATTGCCAAAAAATAAGAATGTTGTTAAATCAACATTTATACCTGGGTAGTGTCGCGGATTTTGTGCCGTTTTCGCTGAAAATGCGTTATACTAATAGGAGCGATTTTAGAACGAATTGAAAGATTGAAAGATTGAAAGATTGAAAGAGGAACAATAGCGATGGATGGGATTTTACCGGTATTCAAAGAACGGGGTATGACTAGTCATGATGTAGTTTTTAAGCTACGTAAGATTTTACATACCAAGAAAATTGGCCACTCTGGAACATTGGATCCTAATGTCGATGGTGTTTTGCCGGTTGCGGTTGGAAAAGCAACTAAGACGGTTGAATTCCTGATGGCATCTGGTAAGCAATACAAGGGTGAAATTACATTTGGCTTTGCGACAACAACTGAAGACCTTGATGGTGAAGAAGTTGAACGGGTGGCACTTGAACGGCCATTTACGGCTGCTGAAATTGACGCAGGATTGGCCTCATTGACGGGGACAATTAAGCAAATTCCACCGATGTTTTCTGCGGTGAAAGTCAATGGCCGGAAGCTATATGAATATGCACGGGCTGGTGAAGAAGTCGAACGGCCAGTACGCGAAATTACAATTAGTGAGTTCAAGCAAACTAAACCAGCGATTTGGAATGCGGTTGATAAAACGCAGACTGCTTATTTTGAAGTTGGAGCATCCAAGGGGACATATGTCCGGACGTTGGCGGTTGATGCTGGAAAATTCCTTGGCGTGCCAGCAGTGATGTCTGATTTGACGCGGACTAAGTCAGGGGGCTTCACAATCGACCAAGCCGTTAAGTTAGCTGGGATTCAAGAGGCGATGGACAATGGCACAATCGACGATATTCTGTTGCCAATTGATTATGCATTGGACATGTACCCAATTGTGGCGCTGAATGACGAACTCTGGGGCGTAATGAAAAATGGTGGTTGGTTTGATAAGGCTGACTTCGATTCGGATGCGGCGATTGTCCGGGTTCAATATCATGATGATACGAAAGCGTTGTACCAGTGGAGTGAAGAAAAACAGGTCTACAAGCCACTGAAAATGTTTAGTAATCAATAACAAAATTTAAGGTAAAAAAACATGCAATTAATTGATGTGCGCTATCCGTTTGATGAAAACTTAATTCCTGATGAACCAGTTGTCTTGGCAATGGGCTTTTTTGACGGAGTTCACAAGGGGCACCAGCAAGTGCTCGCACAAGCACGTAAGTTAGCGGATGAAAAGGGCGTTAAAATGGCCATCTTAACGTATGACCACCATCCAACGATTGTGTTCAAAAATGTACCAACGCAATTCCAATATTTAACGACTTGGAAACGTAAACAAGAAGTATTTGATGATATGGGTGCCGACATTGTTTATCGCGTTAGTTTTACTTCAAAATTAGCCAAACTTACCCCACAAGAATTTACGGACAAGTTTATGGTTGGATTTCACGCCTTAGCGGTCGTAGCAGGCTTTGATCACACATATGGTCCCAAGGACACGGCAACCATGGAAAACCTGCCAAAATACGCCGCCGGACGCTTTGAAGTTCACTCAATCCCAGCGTTTGAGGTGGATGGCGCTAAAGTGGGTTCAACCCGGATTCGCGCAGCGATTGACGGTGGCATGGTTGATACAGCAAATGAATTGCTAGGCTATATTTATAAGACAACTGGTCTAGTGGTGCACGGACAGGCAATTGGCCGTACGATTGGGTATCCAACTGCTAATATTTTGACGACTAATGGTGAACGAGTGCCAGGCGTTGGCGTCTATGCGGTCCGGATTAAGATTGGTGCCGCTTGGTATGACGCCATGGCTTCGGTGGGGTATAACGAAACCTTTGGCGAAGATCGCCCCAAAACAGTTGAAATCTTTATTTTTGATTTTAGCGAAGAAATTTACGGGGAAAATGTGGAAGTGCTCTGGAATCATTTCTTGCGCGGAATGGTCAAGTTTAATGGGGTTGAAGCGCTCATTGATCAGTTGAAAGCTGATGATTGGGACTCACGCGAATACTTCAAAACACTTTCCAAAAAATAATTTATATAAATTGCAAAAAAGTGTTGACGGTCAGCTTAGTAATTGATATTATTATTAAGTTGATTGATACGGAGGAATAGCGAAGAGGCTAAACGCGGCGGACTGTAAATCCGCTCCTTCGGGTTCGTAGGTTCGAATCCTACTTCCTCCATAATTGATAAAAAGCGACTACTTCGGTGGTCGCTTTTTTTTCTAAAATTTAGCGTGAGAAATTGATAGAAAAGCCGGGTACTTCACAATAACTTCACAAAAATTCGGTAAAATAAACTTATTAGATATTATATGTACACGAATAGTTGGGCAGTTAATATAAATATAGTTATGATGTAATAGATTATTAAAGGAGGAAAGTATGTCGCAATCATATCAGTTATTCAAAAAAACTAACGAAAAGTTACTAATGGAGGGTGATACATACGGCAAGCGGATTATGCATGAAATTACATGCCTGATCAATGATCCGAGTTATCAAGCGAGTATTGTTAAAGTAATGCCTGGGGACACATATGCGTACCAAATCTTGGGTATTGATGATTTCGAAGCGTTAAAACGCGATGCGATGATTAATGCACTACGTTTGGAAGGTTTTGTATTTTCTACGGTTGAAGGTGATACGGAAAATATGGATGTTGTTACGGTTAACGGCCAAGCTATGAAACGGACCATTATTCAAAAAATTCGCCTGACGCTGCGGAAACCACGTAATCGCAATAAAGTGTATTTAGCGCTGGCATTAATCAGTGTGTTACAGCTTTTTATTCCTTACGCTGAGTTGAGCCAACGTGTGCGGACGTTAAATATAATTTGGATTATATTTGTTGGGTTTGCCATTGATTATAGTTTCCGCGAAGCTAAACAATTAGAATTAGTATTTCCTTCATTGATTGGCATGCAAGTTGAAGACGCTCGTCAAATGATTGCAGATCAAGGCTTTAAAGTTGGTAACTCAATTTTGGGTCGGCAAATTAACGGTATGGGTATTGATGGCGAACGTGTTGTGAGTGCCAAACGTGGGTTATTCGGTCGTTCAATTGAGCTAAATTCAAAAGGTGGTGCATCATGAAAATTAGTTGGTCACGTAAAATTCTAATCACGGCAATTGCCTTACTTGGATTAGGGACAACAACTGGCGTCAGCAATCATTATCAAACGGTTGAAGATGCCTCTGCCAATTTAACGAAGCACGTTAAGCATTTAGGTGCGCTGAAGAATCAGCAATTTATTGGCGATAAATATAATAAAATGATTATTACTGACGAAAAAGTCAGTGCGCAAAATTTAAAAAGTGGTGACGCAGCGAAGATTAAGGGTACGACTAAGCAAGTTAAGCAACATATTACATTAATTAATCAATTAATTAAGTCAAATGCCAAACATGGCGACACGATGCAGGAACTGATTCCAAATGCTGAAGGCGTCTTAACTAATAATTTAATTGCTAATGATAAAGCCGAAGAATTAACCACGGCATTAACGAATGCTAAGTCGACACTGCAAAATAAGACATATGATGATTACGCGACTGCTAATACGCGTTTGAATGAAGCGGTAGCAGGTGCTAATACGCAAATTCAAGGTCAAGTAGATTATTTGGCAGCGGAGAAAAAAGCTGCCCCAGTGGTTAAACTGGGTAACAAGTGGATTAAGGCTAGTAACGTCAATGCGGCGCAGTTAAATGAATTGAAGGTAGCAATTGCCGATGTTCAGCAAGCGCGTACTGCCGATGATGTGAATGATAAAGTCGATATTTTACATTCTGAAATCGATGATACGAAGGAATTATCACTTTCATATCAAAAGGCCCAACCAACTATCCAAAAGGCGCAAACGCTTGCCAATACAAGTACGGTCAAGGACAACGAAAAGAGTTCACTACGAAAATCGATTAATAAGTTTCAAACGTTAACATATGCCTCACAAGGGCCTGAAACGCTAACGAAGTTAAAAGATAAAATCAGTCGGGTTGAAACTAATATCCAAACACGCCATGACCGCGCAATTGCGGCAGCAAAAGAAAAAGTCGCAGCGGCAGAACGTGAACGAGTTGCAGCCGAGCAAGCAGCCAAGAAAAAGGCTGAAAAAGCTGCTGCCCAACAAGCAGCTAAACCGGCAAGCAGTACCAGTTCAACGGTAACTAGTGATGGTTGGCATCAAGCGCCAGCTGGCTATAAATATTTAAAATCAGCCAGTGGCTGTTACTATGGACAAGTTAAGAATCCTGGTAACTTTAGTTTGATTTCAGCTGATGAAGCTTATGCAAGCTATCGTCCGGGCCATGGTAATGGATCCGCTAAGCAATAAAACAAAATAGTAATTACGCAAAAGCAGTGAATTAGTTTAATTAACGCAAATTCACTGCTTTTTTGTTAGGTCAAATGATGGGCTTTATTTTTATCGCAAGAAACCATAACATTTCATGAGAATTGCAGTATAATGAGAATATTATTAAAAATAACCAATGAGGTGGGCGCTAATGGCAGAAGTTACACGATTTATTGAAACATATGTACCACAACACTATGATATTTATTTAGATATTAATCGCGGCACGAAGAGTTTTGCTGGTAAGACGACAATTACGGGTGAAGCACTAGTTTCCCCAATTCTAATCCACCAACACGATTTGAACATTCAGACCGTTAAAGTTAACGGGGAAGTGGCAGAATTTGTTGTTGATACTGATAAGGATTCGATTGCAATCACGGTGCCAGCAGTTGGCGATTTGACCTTAGACTTTGAATACGATGCCAAATTAACGGATAATATGACCGGGATTTATCCTTCATACTACAAAGTTGATGGTGTTTCAAAGCAATTAGTCAGCACCCAATTTGAAACCAATTTTGCCCGCCAAGCATTTCCAAGTGTCGACGAACCAGAAGCGAAGGCGACCTTTGATGTGGCCATTAAGTTTGATGAGCAAGCTGGTGAAACAATTTTAGCGAACATGCCGGAAAAAGAAGTTGTTGATGGGGTGCACTATTTTGATACAACTGTACGGATGTCAACTTACTTAGTTGCATTTGGTTTCGGCGATTTACAAGGTAAATACACAGAAACAACTTCAGGTGTGAAAATCGGGGTCTTTGCCACGAAGGCACACGCTACTGATGAATTGGATTTTGCGGTTGATATTGCAAAACGCTCAATTGAATTTTTTGAAGAATACTACCAAACACCATATCCATTGCCACACTCATGGCAATTAGCGTTGCCTGATTTCTCAGCGGGCGCGATGGAAAACTGGGGACTAGTAACATACCGGGAAGCCGCATTGTTAGTTGATCCAGCGAATACTTCACTGCCAATGAAGCACCGGGTGGCAACTGTGATTGCCCACGAATTAGCGCACCAATGGTTTGGTGACTTGGTAACGATGAAGTGGTGGGATGACTTGTGGTTGAATGAAAGTTTTGCCAACATGATGGAATACGTGGCAATCGATGCGTTGCAACCTGACTGGCACATCTGGGAATCTTACCAAACTGGTGAAGTTCTTGGCGCATTGAATCGTGATGCAACCGATGGGGTTCAATCTGTCCACGTCGAAGTGAAGCATCCTGCTGAAATCGATACTTTGTTTGACCCCGCAATTGTTTATGCCAAAGGCTCACGGGTTCTTGTTATGGTACGGACGTTAATTGGCGAAGATGCTTTACGGACTGGCTTAAAAACCTACTTTGCTAAGCATCAGTACGGCAACACAACCGGGGACGATTTGTGGACGGAGCTTTCAGCAGCTTCGGGTCAAGATGTTAACGCCGTGATGAGTACGTGGCTTGATCAACCTGGCTATCCAGTAGTTGAAGCTAAGGTAGTCGCTGGTAAACTGATGATTTCACAACAACAATTCTTTATCGGTGAACATACTGATGCGAACCGTCAATGGCAAATTCCTTTAAACAGTAACTATGCTGTCGCACCAGTATTGTTGAAGGAACAAGAGCTTGAATTGGGCGATTATGCCAAATTACGAGCCGACGCTGGCCAACCATTCCGTTTGAATCTGGAAAATGGTTCACAC